>NZ_JAUCMM010000010.1:0-128217 GCF_030362975.1 Curtobacterium subtropicum | reverse complement strand
CCCGGGGGGCCCGGGGCGGCGCCCCCCCCCCCCCACGACCCGTTCCGGGCGGCTCGCCGGACCCCGCCGAGCGGGCGACATCCGTCACGCTCGGCACCCTGACCCGACCGGTCCCGCCCGCTCGGTGGACACCGAGCGGCGCGTCGTGCCCGCCCGGGGCCCGGGACCGACGGAGGCCGCGCGGGGGAGGTGCCGGCCACCCCGGGAAGGCGCGCGACGCGCCCGGGGCGGGACGAGCCTCCAGACCGACGACAGCCGCGTCGTTCCGGGGCAGGACGCCGCACCGGAGCAGCCCTGATCCCGCGACACGCCCGGGTTGCACGGATGCCGTGCCTATGGGAGACTTGTCCGGTTCCGAATTCCGCGGGCGTTCGCGCGCGCAGGATCACTGCTCTGGCAGTGCACAACCCCTCCGTCCAGCGGAGCTGGGTTGGGCCGCAGGCAGCAGAACACGATCGAATCCCCACCACCACCTCGGGCGCAGCTGTGTCCGGAGTGCGGGGAAGCGACATGCCCACGCTGGACGGCCACGGTCGCCCTGCGCGGTTGACAGGAGAACAGCGGTCATCCCCCGAGGATGCGGCCGGTTGGTTCAGGAAAACAGCCAAGCCCTGCAGGAATGCACGGTGACGGCGGCGTCAGGCGGCCCGAGGGTGCGCGGCGCAGAGAGGACAGAGAGACACATGGCGGGACAGAAGATCCGCATCCGGCTCAAGTCGTACGACCACGAGGTCATCGACACGTCGGCCCGGAAGATCGTCGACACGGTGACCCGTGCCGGTGCGACCGTGGTCGGCCCGGTGCCGCTCCCCACCGAGAAGAACGTGGTCACCGTGATCCGTTCGCCCCACAAGTACAAGGACTCGCGCGAGCACTTCGAGAAGCGCACGCACAAGCGGGTCATCGACATCGTCGACCCGACGCCGAAGGCCGTCGACTCGCTCATGCGACTCGACCTCCCGGCCGACGTCAACATCGAGATCAAGCTGTAAGGGGGACTGACCAATGGCGAACTCAACCAAGACCGTCAAGGGCCTCCTCGGCAAGAAGCTCGGGATGACCCAGGTGTGGGACGAGAACAACAAGTTCATCCCCGTCACCGTGATCGAGGTCGGCCCGAACGTGGTCACCCAGATCCGCAACGTCGAGCGCGACGGCTACGAGGCGATCCAGATCGCCGCCGGCGCCATCGACCCGCGCAAGGTGAACAAGCCGGCTGCCGGCCACTTCGAGGCTGCTGGTGTGACCCCGCGTCGCACCCTCACCGAGATCCGCACCAACGACTCCGCCGAGTACACGCTCGGCCAGGAGCTCACCGTCGACACCTTCGAGGCCGGCCAGAAGGTCGACGTCGTCGGGACGTCGAAGGGCAAGGGCTTCGCCGGTGTCATGAAGCGCCACGGCTTCGCCGGTGTGTCCGCTTCGCACGGTGCCCACCGCAACCACCGCAAGCCCGGTTCGATCGGTGCTTCGTCGACCCCGTCGCGCGTCTTCAAGGGCATGCGCATGGCTGGTCGCATGGGTGGCGAGCGCGTGACCGTCCTCAACCTCACGGTGCACGCCGTCGACGCCGAGAAGGGTCTGCTGCTCGTCAAGGGCGCCGTCCCCGGTGCTCGCGGTCGCTCCGTCTTCGTCCGCACCGCCGTGAAGGGTAAGTGATCATGGCCACCGAGACCGCAACCACGATCGACGTCCTCGACGCGACCGGAGCCGTCGCCGGCAGCATCGAGCTGCCCGCCGAGCTCTTCGACGTCGAGACGAACGTCCCGCTGATCCACCAGGTCGTCACCGCGCAGCTCGCCGCCGCGCGTCAGGGCACCCACAAGACCAAGAACCGCGGCGAGGTCCGCGGTGCTGGTCGCAAGCCGTTCAAGCAGAAGGGCACCGGCCGCTCCCGTCAGGGTTCGGTCCGCGCTCCGGAGCACACCGGCGGTGGCGTCGTCCACGGACCGACCCCGCGCGACTACTCGCAGCGCACCCCGAAGAAGATGATCGCCGCGGCGCTGCTCGGCTCGCTCTCGGACCGCGCCCGCGGTGGCCGCATCGCCGCCGTCGAGTCCTTCGTCCCGGCCGAGGTGCCGTCGACCAAGACCGCTCGCACGCTCATCGAGAAGGTCGCGCCCGTCAAGAACGTGCTCGTCGTGCTCGAGTCGGACGACGAGCTCACGCTCAAGTCGGTCCGCAACCTGCCGGGTGTCCACGCGCTCTCGTACGGCCAGCTCAACGCCTACGACGTGCTCAAGTCCGACGCCCTCGTCTTCAGCAAGAGCGCACTCGACGCCTTCATCGCGTCGAAGACCGCGAAGGAGATCTCCGCATGAGCGGCTTCAACAAGGACCCGCGCGACATCATCATCTCGCCGGTCGTCTCGGAGAAGAGCTACGGCCTGATCGACCAGGGCAAGTACACGTTCATCGTGGACCCCCGTTCGAACAAGACCGAGATCAAGCTCGCCATCGAGAAGATCTTCGACGTCAAGGTCGCCAGCATCAACACGCTGAACCGTCCGGGCAAGACCCGTCGCACGCGCTTCGGCATGGGCAAGCGCAAGGACACCAAGCGCGCCATCGTGACGCTCAAGTCCGGTTCGATCGACATCTTCACGGCTGTCGGCTGAGGACCAGAGGGATAAATCATGGCTATTCGTAACTACAAGCCGACGACCCCCGGTCGTCGCGGCTCGTCGGTCGCCGACTTCGCTGAGATCACCCGTTCGACGCCGGAGAAGTCGCTGCTTCGTCCGCTGCCGAAGACCGGTGGCCGCAACAGCTCGGGCCGCATCACCACGCGCCACATCGGTGGTGGCCACAAGCGCCAGTACCGCGTGATCGACTTCCGTCGTCACGACAAGGACGGCGTGGACGCCAAGGTCGCACACATCGAGTACGACCCGAACCGCACCGCGCGCATCGCGCTCCTGCACTACGTCGACGGCACGAAGCGCTACATCATCGCGCCGAACAAGCTGAAGCAGGGCGACGTCGTCGAGCAGGGCCCGGGCGCCGACATCAAGCCCGGCAACAACCTGCCGCTGCGCAACATCCCCGTGGGTACGGTCATCCACGCCATCGAGCTCCGCCCCGGTGGCGGCGCGAAGATGGCGCGTTCGGCCGGTGCCTCGGTCCGCCTCGTCGCCAAGGACGGCCCCTACGCGCAGCTCCGTCTGCCGTCGGGCGAGGTCCGCAACGTCGACGCCCGCTGCCGCGCCACCATCGGCGAGGTCGGCAACGCCGAGCAGTCCAACATCAACTGGGGCAAGGCCGGCCGCATGCGCTGGAAGGGCGTCCGCCCGACCGTGCGTGGTGTCGCGATGAACCCGGTCGACCACCCGCACGGTGGTGGTGAGGGCAAGACGTCCGGTGGTCGTCACCCGGTCAGCCCCTGGGGCCAGGCCGAGGGTCGCACGCGCAAGCCGAACAAGCCGAGCGACAAGCTCATCGTCCGTCGCCGTAACGCCGGCAAGAAGCGCAAGTAGGAGTTCAGAAGATGCCACGCAGTCTGAAGAAGGGCCCCTTCGTCGACGAGCACCTGCTCCGCAAGGTCGTCACGCAGAACGAGGCCAACACCAAGAACGTGATCCGCACCTGGTCGCGTCGCTCGATGATCGTCCCGAACATGCTCGGGCACACGATCGCCGTGCACGACGGCCGCAAGCACATCCCGGTGTTCGTCACCGAGTCGATGGTCGGTCACAAGCTCGGCGAGTTCGCGCCGACCCGCACCTTCCGTGGTCACGTGAAGGACGACAAGAAGGGCCGTCGCCGCTAACGCGGGGACGAAGAGGAGGAACGAAATGGTGGAGTCGATCGCACGCGTGCGACACATCCGCGTCACGCCTCAGAAGGCCCGTCGCGTCATCGAGCTGATCCGCGGCAAGCAGGCCCACGAGGCCCTCGCCATCCTGAAGTTCGCCCCCCAGGGCGCTTCGGAGCCCGTGTACAAGCTGGTCGCCTCGGCGATCGCGAACGCACGTGTCAAGGCGGACTCGACGAACAGCTTCCTCGACGAGCGCGACCTCTACGTGAGCCGCGTCTTCGTCGACGAGGGCACGACCCTGAAGCGGTTCCAGCCGCGTGCCCAGGGCCGGGCCTTCCGCATCAACAAGCGCACCAGCCACATCACGGTCGTCCTCGCGACGCCGGACGAGGCCGAGGTCGCCGCGACGAGCAAGAAGGCGAGCAAGTAATGGGCCAGAAGGTCAACCCGTACGGCTTCCGTCTCGGGATCACGACGGACCACGTCTCGCACTGGTTCACCGACAGCACGAAGGCCGGTCAGCGCTACGCCGACTACGTGGCCGAGGACATCAAGGTGCGCGAGTACCTGAAGAAGACCCTCGACCGCGCCGGCGTCGCCCGCATCGAGCTCGAGCGCACCCGTGACCGCGTCCGCGTGGACATCCACACCGCGCGTCCGGGCATCGTCATCGGTCGCCGCGGTGCCGAGGCGGAGCGCGTCCGTGGCGAGCTGGAGAAGCTCACCAAGAAGCAGATCCAGCTCAACATCCTCGAGGTCAAGAACCCCGAGACCGAGGCCCAGCTCGTCGCGCAGGGCATCGCCGAGCAGCTCTCCGCTCGTGTCGCGTTCCGTCGCGCCATGCGCAAGGGCCTGCAGGGTGCTCAGCGCGCCGGCGCCAAGGGTGTCCGCATCCAGGTGTCAGGTCGTCTCGGCGGCGCCGAGATGTCGCGCTCGGAGTTCTACCGCGAGGGCCGCGTGCCCCTGCACACGCTCCGCGCGAACATCGACTACGGCTTCTACGAGGCGCGCACCACCTTCGGTCGCATCGGCGTGAAGGTCTGGATCTACAAGGGCGACATCACGAACAAGGAGCTCGCTCGCGAGCAGGCGAACCAGCGTTCGTCGCGCCCGGAGCGTCGTGGCGGCCCGCGTGGCGAGCGCGGCGACCGTCGTGGCGGCGACCGTGGCGGCCGTCAGCAGCAGGCCCCGCAGGACGCGCCGGCCGGCGCAGGAGTTGAGGCGTAACCATGCTTATTCCCCGTCGAGTCAAGCACCGCAAGCAGCACCACCCGAAGCGTTCGGGTCAGGCCACCGGTGGTACCAAGGTCAGCTTCGGCGACTACGGCATCCAGGCCCTCACCCCGGCGTACGTGACCAACCGTCAGATCGAGTCCGCTCGTATCGCCATGACGCGTCACATCAAGCGTGGCGGCAAGGTGTGGATCAACATCTACCCGGACCGTCCGCTGACCAAGAAGCCGGCTGAGACCCGCATGGGTTCCGGTAAGGGCTCGCCCGAGTGGTGGGTCGCCAACGTCAAGCCGGGTCGTGTGCTCTTCGAGCTCTCCGGCGTCAACGAGGACATCGCCCGCGAGGCGCTGACCCGTGCAATCCACAAGCTGCCCCTCAAGGCACGCATCATCAAGCGCGAGGAGGGCGACGCGTAATGGCGATCGGTTCCAAGGAGCTCCGTCCCACGGAGCTCGACACGTTCGAGAACGAGCGTCTCGCTGACGAGCTGAAGAAGGCCAAGGAGGAACTCTTCAACCTCCGCTTCCAGTCGGCCACCGGCCAGCTGGAGAGCCACGGTCGTCTCCGTGCCGTCAAGCGCGACATCGCACGCATCTACACCGTCCTCCGCGAGCGCGAGCTCGGCATCCGTGCCACTCCCGCGCCCGTCGAGACCGCCACCAAGGCCAAGAAGACGAAGAAGGCTGACAAGCCGGCCGAGTCGACCGAGGCCGCTACCGCCGAGGAGAACTGATGGCGAACGAAGAGAAGAACTCCGCCGCCTCGACCCGCGGCTACCGCAAGACGCGTCGCGGCTACGTGACGAGCGACAAGATGGACAAGACCATCGTGGTCGAGGTCGAGGACCGCGTGAAGCACGCGCTCTACGGCAAGATCATCCGTCGCACGTCCAAGGTGAAGGCCCACGACGAGCTCGGCACCGCGGGTGTCGGCGACCTCGTCGTGATCAGCGAGACCCGTCCCCTCAGCGCCTCCAAGCGCTGGCGCCTGGTCGAGATCCTCGAGAAGGCCAAGTAGGCCCCGGCCTGCTTCGGAATAGGAGACAGCAGTGATTCAGCAGGAATCCCGCCTGAAGGTCGCCGACAACACGGGTGCCAAGGAGATCTTGACCATCCGCGTGCTCGGTGGCTCGGGTCGTCGCTACGCCGGTCTCGGTGACGTCATCGTCGCCACGGTGAAGGACGCCATCCCCGGCGGCAACGTGAAGAAGGGTGACGTCGTCAAGGCGGTCATCGTTCGCACCAAGAAGGAGACCCGTCGTCAGGACGGCTCCTACATCAAGTTCGACGAGAACGCGGCAGTGATCCTCAAGGCCGACGGCGACCCGCGCGGTACGCGCATCTTCGGTCCGGTCGGTCGTGAGCTCCGTGACAAGAAGTTCATGAAGATCATCTCGCTCGCGCCGGAGGTGCTGTAAGCCATGGCGAACATCAAGAAGGGTGACCTCGTCCAGGTCATCACGGGCGCCAAGCAGGAGCGTGGCGGCGACCGTGGCAAGCAGGGCAAGGTCATCGAGGTCCTCAAGGACAAGAACCGCGTCGTCGTCGAGGGCGTGAACTTCGTCACGAAGCACGTCCGCGTCGGCCAGACGCAGCGCGGGTCGAAGACCGGTGGCATCGAGCAGCACGAGGCTCCGATCCACGTGTCGAACGTCGCCATCGTCGACCCGAAGACCAAGAAGCCGACCCGCGTCGGCTTCCGTACCGAAGAGGTGGAGAAGGACGGCGTGAAGAAGACCGTCCGCGTCCGCTACGCCAAGAAGTCGGGTGAGAAGCTCTGATGACCGACACGACTGCCGCGCCGGAGACCAAGGTCGAGCCGCGCCTCAAGCAGAAGTACAAGAACGAGATCAAGACTGCCCTCACCGAGCAGTTCGGGTACGCGAACGTCAACCAGGTCCCCGGCCTGGTCAAGGTCGTCGTGAACACCGGTGTCGGTGAGGCCGCTCGTGACTCGAAGGTGATCGACGGGGCCGTCAAGGACCTCACCGCGATCACCGGTCAGAAGCCGGTCGTGACGAAGGCCCGCAAGTCCATCGCGCAGTTCAAGCTGCGTGAGGGCCAGGCCATCGGCGCGCACGTCACCCTCCGCGGTGACCGCGCGTGGGAGTTCATCGACCGCCTCGTCACCCTCGCACTGCCCCGCATCCGCGACTTCCGCGGTCTCAGCGACAAGCAGTTCGACGGGAACGGCAACTACACGTTCGGTCTCACGGAGCAGTCGATGTTCCACGAGATCGACCAGGACCGCATCGACCGCGTGCGTGGCTTCGACATCACCGTCGTGACCACCGCGAAGACGGACGACGAGGGCCGCGCGCTGCTCCGCCAGCTCGGCTTCCCGTTCCGTTCGGCCGACCAGACGGTCTAAGATAGTCCGGGCGCTGCGGGCCGGAGGATGTACGTCCTCCGGCCCGCACGCACGAACACCGGTCGTCGGCGTCAGCTGACGACCTCCAGGTCTCCGGGAACCGCTCGGAGACCACCCCGATCGCTCAGGTCGGCATTCGTGGAACGGGTGTCGAAACCAGGCGAAGAATGGACGACCATCATGACGATGACCGATCCGGTCGCAGACATGCTGACCAGATTGCGGAACGCGAACTCGGCGCACCACGACGCCGTCTCGCTGCCCAGCTCCAAGCTGAAGAAGAACATCGCCGAGATCCTCAAGCGCGAGGGTTACATCAGCGAGTGGAAGATCGAGGACGCCCGCGTCGGGCAGACCCTGACGATCGACCTCAAGTACGGCCCCGAGCGCGAGCGTTCGATCGCCGGCATCAAGCGCGTCTCGAAGCCCGGTCTCCGGGTCTACGCGAAGTCGACGGAGATCCCCCAGGTCCTCGGTGGCCTCGGCGTGGCGATCCTCTCGACCTCGTCGGGACTGCTCACCGACCGTGAAGCCGAGCAGAAGGGCGTGGGTGGGGAAGTCCTCGCCTACGTGTGGTGACCGACAATGTCTCGTATCGGACGTCTTCCCATCGACATCCCCGCCGGCGTGACCGTCTCCGTCGACGGCCAGACCGTTGCGGTCAAGGGCCCGAAGGGTGAGCTCGCGCTCACCGTCGCCGAGCCCATCCAGGCCAAGGTCGAGGAGAACCAGGTCCTCGTCACCCGCCCGGACGACGAGCGTGAGTCCCGTGCCCTGCACGGCCTGACCCGCACCCTCATCGCGAACAACATCGTCGGCGTGACCCAGGGCTACTCCAAGGGCCTCGAGGTCGTCGGCACCGGTTACCGCGTGCAGGCCAAGGGCAGCAACGTCGAGTTCGCGCTCGGCTACTCCCACCCCATCACGGTCGAGCCGCCGGCGGGCATCAGCTTCGCCGTCGAGGGCAACAACAAGCTCACCGTGTCGGGCATCGACAAGCAGGCCGTCGGCGAGGTGGCTGCCAACATCCGCAAGCTGCGCAAGCCCGAGCCCTACAAGGGCAAGGGTGTCCGCTACGCAGGCGAGGTCGTGCGCCGCAAGGCCGGAAAGTCAGGTAAGTGATCATGGCTCTCGGTATCCGAGGAAAGAGCAAGTCGGCCGCCAAGGCGCGCCGTCACAACCGTCTCCGCAAGAAGATCACCGGCACCGAGGCGCGTCCGCGTCTCGCTGTCACCCGGTCGTCGCGTCACGTGTTCGTCCAGGTCATCGACGACGCGAAGGGCCACACCCTGGCCAGCGCGTCGACGATGGAGGCCGACCTCCGTTCGTTCGACGGCGACAAGACGGCCAAGGCCCGTCGCGTCGGCGAGCTCCTCGCCGAGCGTGCGAAGGCCGCCGGCGTCGAGGCCGTGGTCTTCGACCGCGGTGGTAGCAAGTACGCCGGTCGCGTCGCCGCGATCGCCGATGGTGCCCGTGAAGGAGGGCTGAACCTGTGAGCGACATCGCGAACAACAACGAAGCGGCCGAGACCAAGGCCACGACCGGCAAGGAAGCGGAAGCCGCTGCCGTCGCCGAGCGTCCGGTCGAGACCGCCGCGGGCTCCGCGTCGAACAACCGCGACAACGCCGACCAGCGCGGCCGTCGTGGCGGTGGCCGTGACCGTCAGCAGGGTCGTGACCGCAACAACCGCGGTGGCGACAGCCAGTTCCTCGAGCGCGTGGTGACCATCAACCGCGTGTCGAAGGTCGTCAAGGGTGGTCGTCGCTTCAGCTTCACGGCGCTCGTCGTCGTGGGTGACGGCAACGGCCTCGTCGGTGTCGGCTACGGCAAGGCGAAGGAAGTCCCGACCGCGATCTCGAAGGGCGTCGAGGAGGCGAAGAAGAACTTCTTCCGCGTCCCGCGCGTCGGCAACACCATCCCGCACCCGGTGCAGGGTGAGGCCGCTGCCGGTGTCGTCCTGCTCCGCCCGGCCGCTGCCGGTACCGGTGTCATCGCCGGTGGTCCGGTCCGCGCCGTGCTCGAGTGCGCCGGCATCCACGACGTCCTGAGCAAGTCGCTCGGCTCGTCGAACACCATCAACATCGTGCACGCGACCGTCGAGGCGCTGCAGCAGCTCGAGGAGCCCCGCGCCGTCGCGAGCCGTCGTGGCCTCGACGTCGACCGGGTCGTCCCGGCTCGTCTGCTCCACGCCGAGGCTGCGGCCCTGCGTGCCGCGACCGAGAAGGCAGGTGCGTGATGGCGATGCTGAAGATCACGCAGACGAAGTCCGTTATCAGCGAGAAGCAGTACCAGCGCGACACCCTGCGCAGCCTGGGCCTCAAGCGCATCGGCCGTACGGTCCTGCGTGAGGACAACGCCCAGAACCGCGGGTACATCGCGACGGTGGCGCACCTCGTGAAGGTCGAGGAGGTCGACGCATGAGCGACGAGAAGAACGAGCGCGTGCAGGTGCTGAAGCTGCACCACCTCCGCCCCGCTGCGGGCGCCAAGAAGGACCGCACCCGCGTGGGTCGCGGTGAGGGCTCGAAGGGCAAGACCGCGGGCCGCGGTACCAAGGGTCAGAAGGCTCGGTACCAGGTCAAGGTCGGTTTCGAGGGTGGGCAGATGCCGCTGCACATGCGCACCCCGAAGCTCCGCGGGTTCAAGAACCCGTTCCGCGTCGAGTACCAGGTCGTGAACCTGGACAAGATCGCGGAGCTCTACCCGAACGGTGGCGACGTCACCGTTGCGGACCTGGTCGCCAAGGGCGCCGTCCGCAAGAACGAGAAGGTCAAGGTTCTCGGTCAGGGTGACATCAGCGTGAAGCTCACGGTCTCGGTCGACAAGGTCTCGGCGTCCGCCGCCGAGAAGATCGTGGCTGCTGGCGGAACCGTCTCCCAGTAACCCCCGTCGGCGGCCCGTGCGTTTGCGCACGGGCCGCCGTTACGGTTTCCTTGACAGTGGTCGACGTCCGTCGGCCAGGTCGGCGCTGCCGATCGACACCGTGATGACCCCGATCGGGTCGCCGGTCCCAGAAGTTCGGAGTCCTCGTGTTCAGAGCGGTCGCGCGCATCATGCGCACCCCAGATCTTCGCAAGAAGATCGGCTTCACCCTCGCGATCATCGCGCTGTTCCGTCTCGGGTCGTACATCCCCGCGCCGTTCGTCGACTACGCCGCCGTGCAGAGCTGTCTCGCCAGCGCGTCGTCCTCCGGTGGCCTCTACGACCTGATCAACCTCTTCTCCGGTGGCGCGCTGCTGAAGCTCTCGGTCTTCGCGCTCGGCATCATGCCGTACATCACGTCGTCGATCATCGTGCAGCTCCTGCGCGTGGTCATCCCGCACTTCGACGCCCTCTACAAGGAGGGCCAGTCCGGCCAGGCCAAGCTGACGCAGTACACGCGCTACCTCACCATCGCGCTCGGTGTCCTGCAGTCGACCACGCTGATCACGGTCGCCCGCTCCGGCGCCCTCTTCGGCACGAACGCCTCCGCCTCCTGCTCGTCGATCATCTCGAACGACAGCTGGTACGCGATCATGCTCATGGTCGTCACGCTGACCGCCGGTACCGGCCTCATCATGTGGATGGGCGAGCTCGTCACCGAGCGCGGCATCGGCAACGGCATGTCGCTGCTCATCTTCACCTCGATCGCGGCGCAGTTCCCCTCGGCGCTCTGGGCGATCGAGCAGTCGCAGTCCTTCGAGCTCTTCCTGTTCGTCATCCTGGTCGGCCTGGTCATCATGATGGCCGTCGTCTTCGTCGAGCAGTCGCAGCGCCGCATCCCCGTCCAGTACGCCAAGCGCATGGTCGGTCGACGCACCTACGGCGGCAACAACACCTACATCCCGATCAAGGTGAACATGGCCGGCGTCGTGCCCGTCATCTTCGCCTCGTCGCTGCTGTACCTGCCGGCCCTGGTCGCGCAGTTCAACCAGCCCTCTGACGGCTCCGAGCCGGCGGCGTGGGTGACCTGGATCCAGAACAACCTGACCTCGGGTGACAACTGGTTCTACATGGTCCTGTACTTCCTGCTCATCGTCGGCTTCACGTACTTCTACGTCGCGATCACCTTCAACCCCGAAGAGGTCGCCGACAACATGAAGAAGTACGGCGGCTTCATCCCGGGCATCCGGGCCGGTCGTCCGACGGCCGAGTACCTCGACTACGTCCTGACCCGGGTGACGTTGCCCGGCTCGCTCTACCTCGGTCTCATCGCGCTCATCCCGCTGGCAGCACTGGCGCTGTTCGGCGCGAACCAGAACTTCCCGTTCGGCGGCGCGAGCATCCTCATCATCGTGGGTGTCGGTCTCGAGACCGTGAAGCAGATCGACTCGCAGCTGCAGCAACGTCACTACGAAGGGCTTCTCCGTTGATCGCACGTCTCATCATCGTCGGACCTCCCGGAGCCGGGAAGGGCACCCAGGCCGGCCGCATCGCTGAAGGCTTCGGCGTCCCGGCGATCTCGACGGGTGACATCTTCCGCAAGAACGTCTCCGAGGGCACTCCGCTCGGTGTGCAGGCGAAGGCGATCATGGACGCGGGCAACTACGTGCCCGACGAGCTGACGAACGAACTCGTCAAGTCGCGCCTCGCCGAGTCCGATGCCGCGCAGGGCTTCCTGCTGGACGGCTACCCCCGGACGGTCGGTCAGGTCGAGTACCTCGATGCGCTGCTCGCCGAGCAGGGCACCGCGATCGACGCCGTCGTGCAGCTGGTCGCCGACCAGGACGCACTCGTTGCACGGCTCCTCAAGCGCGCCGAGGAGCAGGGCCGCAGCGACGACAACGAGGAGACGATCCGTCGTCGCCAGGAGGTCTACTCGGAGCAGACGGCCCCGATCGTGGCCGCCTACGCCGACCGCGGCCTCGTGGTCGACGTCGACGGGCTCGGCGGCATCGACGAGGTCGGCGACCGCATCCAGGCGGCGCTGTCGTCGCGCGGCCTCACCGCGGGCGTCTGATCCCGCTCGTGCGGCGCCGGAAGCCCTCGATCTACAAGTCGCCGGAGGAACTCCGCGCGATGGTCCGTCCCGGGCTGCTCACGGAGGCGGCGCTCACCGCGGTCCGCGCCGCGGTCCGTCCCGGGATCACGACGGGCGAGCTCGACGCGATCGCCGAGCGGACGATCCGCGACGGCGGCGGCGTGCCGAACTTCCAGCTCGTGCCGGGGTACCGGCACACGCTGTGCGTCTCGGTGAACGACGAGATCGTGCACGGGATCCCCGGTGACCGCGTGCTCGCGCCGGGCGACATCGTCTCGGTGGACGCCGGTGCCGAGGTCGACGGGTGGAACGGCGACAGCGCGTTCACGACGGTGCTCCCCGGGGGCGACGCCACGCTGACGACGGCCCGTCAGACGCTCTGCGACACCACGGAGCGCGCGCTCTGGCACGGCATCGCCGCGCTCGCGCACGCCCGCTCCCTCAACGAGGTCGGCGCGGTGATCGAGGACGCCATCGACGAGACGGGTGCCTGGGGCATCGTCGAGGACTTCACGGGACACGGGATCGGTCGGTCCATGCACGAGGACCCGCCCGTGTTCAACCACCGCGTCCGCGGTGGCGGTCCGGCGGTGAAGCCCGGGCTGGTCGTCGCGATCGAGCCGATGGTCACCGCCGGGACGATCGACAGCTCGACGGACGACGACGAGTGGACCATCCGCACCCTCGACGGTTCCGACGCGGCGCACTGGGAGCACTCGGTCGCCGTGCACGCGGACGGCATCTGGGTGCTCACCGCCTCCGACGGCGGTGCCTCCGGTCTCGTCCCGCTCGGCGTCACGCCGGTCCCCGTCCCGTAGGACCGCCAGCCCCGCCGGTCGTGCGGTCCGGGCGTGCCCGTGAGGACCCGTGCGGACCCGTCGCCCGTGCGCGCGTGCGCGGGTGCGTCGTCCGTCCGGCCGGGAGGATCGCCCCACCTCCGACCGTCGGCGCCCGCCCCGACGTGCGGACGCCCACGGCCGACACGGCTCTGCGGTCCGGCACCGGACCCGACGTCGCCCGGCAGTGACACGGTGCAGGACGACCCGATCGTGCACTCGCGTCGCGCGGACGGTCGCCCTCGCCGGGCTCAGTTGCCGACGGTGCAGGTCTGCTCGGACGCGGACTGCCCCGAGATGCTCGAGGGCAGCGGCGTCGCCGACGGCGTCCCCGCGGAGCCGGCGGCAGCCGACGGGGCGCCCGACGCGGTACTGCCCGGAGCGGCTCCACCGGCAGCCGGCGCCTGGCTCGGCGACGCATCGCTCCCCGGTGTGCTGCCGGCGGTCGGCGACTCCTCGGACGCCCGACCCGTGGTCGAGTCGCTGAGCGAGGTCTTGCGGTCCTGCTGCAGCACGACGTTGAGCTCGTGGGCGGCTGCCTCGTCGACGAGCACGTGTGCCGTGTCGGACGGGTCGTCGACGACCGGGTACTGCACGAACAGCATGTCCGAGGTGCTCATGCCCCGGAGCGTGGAGGCGAGCCCGACCAGGGTCCGGGTCTGCGCCAGGCCGTCCGACAGCGTCATGTTCGACAGCGCGGCCCCGGCCAGCTTGTACAGGGTGACCGGGTTCGACAGGGTGCCGTCCGACGTGACCTTCCGGAGCAGTGCCGACAGGAACACCTGCTGCGAGCTGATGCGGGCGAGGTCGCTGCCGTCGCCGACGCCGTGCCGGCTGCGCAGGAACGCCAGCGCGTCCTGCCCCTCGAGCGTGTGCTGCCCGGCGGCGAGCTGCAGGCCCGTGTACGAGTCGTCGATGGGCTTGGCGACGCAGACGTCGACGCCGCCCAGCGCGTTCGACATCTCGATGACGCCGTCGAACGTGATGAGGCCGGCGTAGGGGATGGTGAGCCCGGTCAGGTTCTCCACCGTGTCCACCGCGCAGGAGATCCCGCCGTGCCCGAGCGACTCGTTGATGAGCTCGCTGCTCGCCGCCGGGTACGAGGTGCCCGTCTCCGGGTTCGTGCACGCCGGGATCGGGACCTTCAGGTCGCGGGGGAAGCTGACCGCGGTGAGCTGCTGGTGGTCCTGGGAGATGTGCACGAGGATCGTGACGTCGTTCCGGGCGCCCTCGACGTTCTCGTCGGAGTCGAACTGACCCACGCGGGTGTCGCTGCCCAGGAGCAGGATGTTCGCCCCGCCCTGCATCGCGGTGATGTCGGCGGTCTTCGCGGTGTTCTGGTCGTCGGTGCTGAGCTCGACCGTGTGTGGGGCGCTGGCGAGCTGCGCGCCGGCGATGGCGGCGACGCTGGTCCCGCTCACCAGGACGACGGCGACCGCGGCGGCGACGAACCCCAGGAGCGTCCCCCATCCGCGACGGCGCGGCAGCCGGCCGTGGCGGGCGAGGGGGCGGCGGGGTGCATCAGGCACGTGGTCTCCGATCGGTTCTCCGGCGCAGCTACCGGGCGGTCAGCGACCGCCAGGCTACGGCGGTGGGCCCGGTGCGCAGCCGGGAAGCGACCGAGGATCCACTCTGGACCGTTCAGCCGGGTCCCCGACAGCCCCAGACGGAGGGACCTCCGCCGGGGCGGGACCGGCCAGCACTTGGCAATCTGCGCCTGATCCCATACGATTGATCTTTGGTGTGTCATGCCCTTCGGCGTGGCGCCCGACCCGCAGACCGGCTCGGGGATCACACCGGTAATCCAACCAAGCGACAGTGAGGCTATGGCCAAGAAAGACGGCGTCATCGAGATCGAGGGCTCGGTGCTCGAAGCTCTGCCCAACGCGATGTTCCGCGTTGAGCTGACCAACGGACACAAGGTCCTCGCGCACATCTCCGGGAAGATGCGCCAGCACTACATCCGCATCCTCCCCGAGGACCGCGTGATCGTGGAGCTGAGCCCGTACGACCTGACCCGCGGCCGGATCGTCTACCGCTACAAGTGATCCGCGAGCTGGAAAGGAACGGCTCGGCGAACCCGTCGGGCACGAAGCCAGCGAGCAACAGGAAGCAATCATGAAGGTCAACCCCAGCGTCAAGCCCATCTGCGAGCACTGCCGTGTCATCCGCCGCAAGGGCCGCGTCATGGTGATCTGCAAGAGCAACCCGCGCCACAAGCAGCGCCAGGGCTGAGCTCCCAGCAGGACCCACAACTCAACACTGAACACGCAGTACCAGAACCCCGCCCCGACCTCGGTCGCCGGCGGGGGGACACCTCGGGGCGGAGGCCCGGGCACCGGTACTGCGCCACACCTCCACCGAAAACAGGAGCAGCCAGCACATGGCACGTCTAGCAGGCGTCGACATCCCGCGCGAGAAGCGCGTGGAGATCGCACTCACGTACATCTACGGCGTCGGCCGTACCCGCGCGGTCCAGGCACTCGCCGAGACCGGTATCTCCGGTGACATCCGCGTCAAGGACCTGACCGACGACCAGCTCGTCGCCCTCCGTGACTTCATCGAGGGCAACTTCAAGGTGGAGGGTGACCTCCGCCGCGAGGTCGCCGCCGACATCCGCCGCAAGGTCGAGATCGGTAGCTACGAGGGTCTCCGCCACCGTCGTGGTCTCCCGGTGCGTGGTCAGCGCACCAAGACCAACGCGCGTACCCGCAAGGGACCGAAGCGCACCGTGGCAGGCAAGAAGAAGGCCCGATAGGAGATCATCATGGCTACCCCCAAGACTGCCGCGCGCAAGCCGCGTCGCAAGGAGAAGAAGAACGTCGCCGTGGGCCAGGCCCACATCAAGAGCACGTTCAACAACACCATCGTCAGCATCACCGACCCGTCGGGTGCCGTCCTCAGCTGGGCGTCCTCGGGTGCCGTGGGCTTCAAGGGTTCGCGCAAGTCGACGCCGTTCGCGGCGCAGCTCGCCGCCGAGTCCGCTGCGCGTCAGGCGCAGGAGCACGGCGTCAAGAAGGTCGACGTCTTCGTCAAGGGTCCGGGCTCGGGCCGCGAGACCGCGATCCGCTCGCTCCAGGCCGCCGGCCTCGAGGTCGGTTCGATCAACGACGTCACCCCGCAGGCGCACAACGGCTGCCGCCCGCCGAAGCGTCGCCGCGTCTGACGCGAGGAGCAACCGGCCGTTCCCCGCTCGTCCCCTGACCGGGGCGAGCGGGGCCGGCCATTCCTGGTCGTTCGATCGCGCACGTCGGGCCCTCCCGGCCCCTCGGTGCGCGTGATCACAACTCAACAGACCCGTCGGGGCCCGGTCGGCCCCGTCGTACCGCCGAGTGTCATATAGCGGACACTCCGCCGAAAGGAATCCCACAGTGCTCATTGCACAGCGCCCCACCCTGACCGAGGAGTCGATCTCCGAGTACCGCTCGCGCTTCGTCATCGAGCCGCTCGAGCCGGGCTTCGGTTACACCCTCGGCAACTCGCTGCGCCGCACGCTCCTCTCCTCGATCCCCGGTGCGGCTGTCACCAGCATCCGCATCGACGGCGTCCTCCACGAGTTCAGCACCGTCCCCGGTGTCAAGGAAGACGTCACCGAGATCATCCTCAACATCAAGAGCCTCGTCGTGTCCAGCGAGCACGACGAGCCGATCACCGCGTACCTGCGCAAGCAGGGTGCCGGCCAGGTCACCGCGGCGGACATCTCCGCCCCGGCCGGTGTCGAGATCCACAACCCGGACCTCGTCATCGCGACCCTGAACGACACCGCGCGCTTCGAGCTCGAGCTGACGATCGAGCGTGGCCGTGGCTACGTCTCGGCGACGCAGAACCGTTCGGAGTTCAGCGAGGCCGGTCAGATCCCGATCGACTCGATCTACTCGCCGGTCCTCAAGGTCACCTACCGCGTCGAGGCGACGCGTGCCGGTGAGCGCACGGACTTCGACCGCCTGGTCGTGGACGTCGAGTCGAAGCCGGCGATCTCGCCGCGCGACGCCATCGCGTCTGCCGGTCGCACGCTGGTCGAGCTGTTCGGTCTCGCCCGCGAGCTGAACACGGCGGCCGAGGGCATCGAGATCGGCCCCGCGCCGGTCGACGCGGTGCTCTCGAACGAGCTGCAGACCCCGATCGAGGACCTGGACCTGTCGGTCCGCAGCTACAACTGCCTCAAGCGGGAGGGCATCAACACGGTGTCCGAGCTCGTCGCCCTCTCGGAGACGCAGCTCATGAACATCCGCAACTTCGGTCAGAAGTCGGTGGACGAGGTCAAGGACAAGCTCACCGAGCTCGGCCTGTCCCTCAAGGACACCGTCCCCGGATTCGACGGCGCCCACTTCTACAGCGGGTACGACGAGGACGAGTCCAACAACTGACCTCGCGCTGACGCGCACGCGCGCCGATGAGTCGGTGCGCACCACCATCACCACTGGAGAACTGACATGCCGAAGCCCACCAAGGGCCCCCGCCTCGGTGGCGGCCCCGCCCACGAGCGCCTGCTCCTGAGCAACCTCGCCAACGCCCTCTTCACGCACGGTCGCATCACGACCACCGAGACGAAGGCCAAGCGCCTCCGTCCCGTCGCCGAGCGTCTCATCACGTTCGCGAAGCGTGGCGACCTGCACGCTCGTCGTCGGGTCATCGCGCAGCTGCGTGACAAGTCCGTCGTGCACACGCTGTTCACGGAGATCGCCCCGCAGGTCGAGGACCGTCAGGGCGGCTACACCCGCATCACGAAGCTCGGCTTCCGCAAGGGTGACAACGCGCCGCTCGCCTCGATCGAGCTCGTCCTCGAGCCGGTGTCCAGCACGCCGGCCCCGGTGAAGCGCTCCGCGGCCCCGGCCGCTGCCGCTCCGGCCGAGGAGACCCCGGCCGAGGAGACCAACGCCGAGGAGACCCCGGTCGAGTCCACGGAGACGACCGAGGAGTCCGCTCCGGTCGAGGCCGAGACCGAGACCCCGGCTGCCGCCGAGGTCGAGGCGGACGCCGAGGCCAAGTCGGACGACGCCAAGTAGGCCCAGCACCACCACACGGAACCCCCGCGACGCTCGTCGCGGGGGTTCCGTCGTCCCCGCGGTGTCCTTCGTCGTCGGACGGGAGGCGCGGGGCGGCGCCGCCACGGGCCTCCCGTCCGACACGAACCCGCGTCCCCTCCCAGCGTCACCGCCGTACGGTGATCGCGACATGGCGAGAGCAGAGCGGATCACCGGTGCCGGGCGCCGTCTGTGGCGGTGGAGTCGCGACTCCGGGACCCAGCCGCGACTGTTGCTCGCCGGCAAGGCGGCGCTGGCCGCCGTGATCGCATGGACGTTGGCGAAGTATGCTCCGGGTGTCGCCGCGGACTACCCGTACTACGCGCCCCTCGGGGCGATCGTCGCGATGCGCACAACGGTCTTCGCGGGGATCCGCGCCGGCGTCCAGACGCTCGTCGGCATCACGCTCGGGATCCTGATCGCCGGCTTCACGATGCTCGTGGGTGATCCCGGCGTCATCGCCGTCGCGCTCGTGGTGGGGCTCGGGGTGCTCGTGTCCGGGTTCCGGATCCTCGGCGAGGGCTACTCGTGGGTGCCGATGGCGGCGCTCTTCGTGCTGCTCGTCGGTGGCGGCAACGCGGAGGGCTACTCGTTCGCCTACGTCGTGCAGATGGGCATCGGGATCGCGATCGGGCTCGCGGTGAACTTCGCCGTCGTCCCGCCGCTGCACTTCTGGGACGCGGAGCGACGCATCGACCAGGTGAACGGCGTGCTCGCCCAGCAGCTGGAAGACCTGGCGGACGTGCTCGTCGACGGTGAGCCGGACACCGGGGCCTGGGACCGCCAGCAGGAGCGGCTGGACAAGGCGATCGCCGACGTGCGGGACCGTGTCTCGACGGCGCAGGAGGCCCGGCGGATGAACCCGCGCAGTGTGCTCCGCGGGTCGCGGGCACGGCTGCAGACGGACGGCGCGCGCTTCCGGGCGCTCGAGCGCGTCGCCTGGTACACGACCGACCTCACGGAGCTCGTCGCACGCTCCGGACCGGTGGCGGAGAACCTCGGCCGCCCGGACCCGGCGTTCGCCGAGCCGTTCGCCGCCGCGCTCCGTCGGGTCGCCTGCGTGGTCCGCGGTGACTGCGCCGAGGACGGGGCGGACGAGGCGATCGCCGACCTCGAGCGGGCGCTCGACGCCAGCGACGCCGACCCGTCGCAGGTGACGGTGACCTCGAGTGCGATCGTGGCGCTGCGCGGTGTGCTCGAGTCCGAGAAGCGGGCGACCGCCGACGTGGACACGGAGACCGGTCCGTCCGGCCGACGCGGGTGATGCCGCGGACCGCACCGCCGTCGCGGTCCGGCGCCGGCCGTCAGTAGGATCCGAGGGTGCCCGTCGCGTCCCGTGTCGCCGTCCTCGGACCGGTGACGGTCGCGGGGCCGGACGGTGCCCCGCTGGCGGTCCCCGGGGCCCTGGCCCGGTCGTTCCTGACGGCACTGGTGCTCGCGCACGGGCACACGCTGGGCGCGGACACGCTGATCGACGAGCTCTGGGGCGAGGACCGGCCGAGGGGTGCACGCGCGGCCCTGCAGACCCTGGTGTCCCGACTGCGCCGGACGACGGCGGACGGGCTCGTCGTGTCGACCAGCACCGGGTACGCCCTCGGCGGCGATCCGGCCGGCATCGACCTGGTGGCTGTCGAGCAGACCGTGCACGAGACCGACGTCGACGCCGAGGCGGTCCGCGCCGCGCTCGACCGGTGGCGGGGGACGCCGGGCGGCGACGTCGACGGCGACCTCGGCACCGCTCTGTCGGACCGTGCCGCGGCGGCCGAGCACGCCCTGCGTCGGCGGCTGGCGACCCTGCAGCTCGCGGACGGGGACCCGGCGGCCGCCGCTGCCACCTGGCTCGCCGAGGTCGAGGCCGCACCGTTCGACGACACCGCCGCCGCCGGTGCGATGCGCGCCCTCGATGCGGGCGGGCGGACGGCCGAGGCACTCGCGGTGTTCGCGGCGCACCGGGAACGCCTGGCGGACGGCCTCGGGGCCGACCCGTCCGCGGAGCTCGTCCGGCTGAACGCGGAACTCCTCCGACGGTCGGCGGCCGTGGAGGACCACCCCGTCCGGCGCACCGGTCTCCGGGCCGCGCCGAACGAGCTCGTCGGCCGTGGGGACGACGTCGCCCACGTCGCCGCGCTGCTCGACGAGCACCGCCTGGTCACCGTGCTCGGTACGGGCGGGCTCGGCAAGACCCGGCTCGCGCAGGCCGTCGCCGCCCAGCTGCCGCCGACCACGGGTGTCGTCGTCTGCGAGCTCGCACCGATCGGCGACGGCGAGGACCTGCTCCCGGCCCTCGGCGCGCTGCTCGGGATCGCCGAGGTCCGGACGGCCCGCATGCTCCAGGACGCGGTCGTCACCGACCTGTGGGCCCGGGTGGTCCGCACCCTCGACGACGGTCCGACCGTGCTCGTGCTCGACAACTGCGAGCACCTGCTCCAGGCCGTGGCCCGCTGCACGGCCGACCTGCTCGCCGCCGTGCCCGGACTCCGGGTGCTCACGACCTCCCGGGCGCCCCTCGCGATCGCGGGCGAGGTCGTCGCGCCCCTCGGTCCGCTGCCGGTCGAGGCCGACGGGGCCGCGGTCCGCCTGTTCACCGAGCGCGCCCGAGCCGCCCGACCCGGTGCCGTGCTGCCGGTCGACGCCGTCCGCCGGATCTGCACCCGGCTCGACGGGTCGCCGCTCGCCATCGAGCTGGCCGCCGCCCGCATCCGCGGGATGGCCGTCGACGAGGTCGAACGACGCCTGGACGACCGCTTCGCCCTGCTGCGCGGCGGCGACCGCAGCGCACCGGAACGGCACCGGACGCTGCTCGCGGTGATCGAGTGGAGCTGGCGGCTCCTCGACGAGGGTGCCCAGGACCTGCTGACCCGGTTGGCGCTGTTCCCGGACGGGGTCGCGGTCGACGCCGTCGAGTCGGTCGCGGAGCCCGGACGGCGGTGGGACGCGCTCGACGACCTGGCGGAGCTCGTCGAGCAGTCGCTCGTGCAGCTCGTCGAGGCCGAGGGCGAGCCGGTCCGGTACCGGCTGCTCGAGACCGTGCGCGAGTTCGGTGCCGCACGGCTGGCCGAGCGGGGCACCACCGAGGCCGTCCGCACCGCGATGACCGCGTGGGGTCGGGAGCTGTCGGCGGCGCGCAACCTGTTCGCGCTGCGGGGGCCGGCGCAGCTCGTCGCCTTCACGGAGGTCCGGCGCGAGGCCGACACCCTCGTCACCCTGCTCCGCTGGGCGCTCCGTGCCGACGACGTCCCGACGGTCACGCACGTCTTCGCCGCGCTCGGTGGGTACTGGACGCTGCGCGGGCTGCACCGCGAGGTGGTCGCGACGGCACCCGACGTGGTCACCGCGCTCCGGTCGTGCCCGCCGCAGCCGCAGGACCGGACCGCCGCGGTCGTCGGGCTCGTGATGGCCGGCGCCACGTCGGCGTTCTCGGACCTGCGCACGACGGCGCGGGCGATCACGGGCCTGCGCACCCTGCACGCGTCCGGCCGTGCCGGTGACCCGGTCGTCGACGCGCTCGCGTCGCTCCTGCTCTCGGTCGCGCGACCCGAGCAGGGCTTCGCCGAGCTCGCGCGCCTCCGCGAGGACCCGGAGCCCGCCGTGGCCTGCCTCGGCACGATGATGAGCGCGCCGCTGGCCGAGAACGCCGGCGAGCCCGTCGCGGCCCTGCGGTACGCGCGCCGGGCGAAGGCGCTGGCGGAGGCGACGGGCGAAGCGTGGACCACCGGTACCGTCGCGGTCACGCTCACCCAGCTGCTCGCGCAGTCGGGGCGGTACCGCGAGGCCCTCGCCGAGGCGGTCACCGCGCGCGAGCACCTGGAGCGCTTCGGCGCCGACGACGACCTGTACGAGATCGGCTGGACGGTGGGCCTGGCCTCCGCGGCGACCGGCGATGTCGAGCGTGCCCGGTCGATCGCCGCGGACCTGCGCCACCGGCCGGCGGGCGGACGCGGGGGCTTCGACGACCGCGGGCTCATCGCGGTCCTGGCGGTCGCCATCAGCGCCGAGTGCGCGCGCTGGGAGGGCGACCTCGAAGCCGCGGCGGCCGGGTACACCGAGGCCTGGGACGTCGTGCAGCCGGGGCGCGGTGCCGCGGCGCACTGGGCGCTCATGGCGGGGGCCGCACGGATCGCGGCGGTGGACGAGGCGGCGGTGCGTCGGGTCGAGGACGCGAGCACGAGCCTGCCGGCCGCCGCGGTCGGGGCGGAGTCGACGCACGCGTCGCTGCCCGCGGCGGAACTGGCGGTCGCACGTCGGGTGCGGGTCGGCACGCTCGTGCAGCTGCGCCTGCGGCAGGTCCGCCGGGACGTACCGGTCATCGGCACGGCGCTCGCCGGACTCGCCATCGCCTACGCCCGCACCGGACGTCCGGACGCGGCGGCCGCGTGCTGGGGCACGCTCACCCTGGTCGGGTCTCGGCAGGACTTCGCGGTCCTCTCCCACGACCGGCTCCGACCGCTGCTCGCCGAGGTCGTGGGGGAGCAGGCGCTCGCCGACGCCGAGACGGCCGCGGCCGGCAGGGACCGGACCGCGGCCGTCTCCTGGGTACGGGCCGTGCTCGAGGACGCGCGCCTGCCCGCCTGAGCCGGGCACGGGGACCTCGGCCGGGCTCGCGCACCGCGGGCGCGGCCGAGTCCCGCCCCGGGGCGGAGGCGCCGGCCGGGCCCGCGGGCCGTCAGGCCTTCCGCATGTAGGCACGGACGGTCAGCGGCGCGAAGACCGCCACCACGACCGCGGCACCGAGCAGGCTGAGCCAGAGGTCGCCGCCGACCGTCCCGTGGTTCACCAGGTCGCGCACCGCCGTGATGAGGTGCGAGACCGGGTTGACCTCGGTGAACCAGCGCAGCCAGCTCGGCAGCGTGTCCGTCGGCACGAACGCGTTCGACAGGAAGGTCAGCGGGAACAGCACCAGGTTGGCGATGCCGGAGACGCTCGAGGCGGTGCGGGCGATGACACCGAAGTACGCGAAGACCCAGCTGATCGCCCACGCCACCACGATGACGAGCAGCGCCGCGAGCAGCACGGCACCGAGGCCACCGGCGGGACGCAGCCCCATGACGATGCCGACCACGAAGGTGATCGTCGTCGCGATCGCGTAGCGGACGGTGTCGGCGAGCAGGGCTCCAGCGAGCGGGGCGATGCGGGCGATGGGGAGCGACCGGAAGCGGTCGAACACGCCCTTGTCCATGTCCTCGCGGAGCTGGACGCCCGTGACGACCGACGAGGTGATCGCCGTCTGGACGAGGATGCCGGGGATGATGACGGGCAGGTAGCTGCCGACGTCGCCGGAGATCGCGCCGCCGAAGATGTACGTGAACATCACGGTGAAGACGATCGGCATGAGCGTGACGTCGAACAGCTGCTCGGGCGTCCGCCGGATCTTGACCAGCCCGCGGTACGCCATCGTGAACGACTGGCGGACCGTGGCCGCGAGACCGGTGCCGCCGACCCCGGGTCGCGGGGTGACGCGCGGTGCCGACGACGGCGTGGTGGTCGGGGTGAGGGTGGTGGCGGTCATGCGAGGCTCCCTTCGAGCGCGCGGTCGGTCGTGGCGGTGTCGGCGTCGGCCGGCGCACCGGTGATGGTGAGGAAGACCTCGTCGAGGGTCGGCTTCTGCACGCTCATCTCGGCGAGGGAGACCCCCGCGTCGCGGAACGAGACGAGCAGGTCGGTGACGCGGTCCGGGGCGGTCATCGGAGCGGTGAGCCGCGCGCCCTCCGGGCTGACGACCGGCGGGGTGCCGAGCACCCGCTCGACGAGTCCGGCCGCGGTCGCGAGCGCGCCCGGCTCCGGGTCCGCCAGGCGGAGCTGCAGCGAGGCGGTCCCCACCGAGGACTTCAGGTCGTCGGCGGTGCCCTCGGCGACCACGCGGCCGTGGTCGATGACCGCGATGCGGTCGGCGAGCTGGTCGGCCTCGTCGAGGTACTGCGTCGTGAGCAGGACGGTCGACCCGGTCGCGACGAGCTCGCGGATCGTGTCCCACATCTGCGCACGGGTGCGCGGGTCGAGCCCGGTGGTGGGCTCGTCGAGGAAGATCAGCGGCGGCTGCGCGATGAGGCTCGCCGCCAGGTCGAGGCGGCGCCGCATGCCGCCGGAGAACGCCTTGAGCGGGCGGGACGCGGCCTCGGTCAGCCCGAAGCGCTCGAGCAGCTCGCGTGCCTTGCGCTTCGCGTCGCCGCGGGACAGCCCGAGCAGCCGCGCGAAGATGACGAGGTTCTCGGTGGCGCTGAGCGTCTCGTCGACGCTCGCGTACTGCCCGGTCACCCCGATCAGGGACCGGACGGTCTGCGGCTCCCGGCGGACGTCGTGCCCGAAGACGCGGGCTTCGCCGCCGTCCGGCACGAGCAGGGTCGCGAGCATCGAGATGGTGGTCGTCTTGCCGGCACCGTTCGGGCCGAGCACGCCGTAGACGGTCCCGGCCTCGACCCGGAGGTCGACGCCGTCCACGGCGCGGTTCGACCCGAAGGTCTTCACGAGGCCGGTGGCCTCGACCGCGAGGGGTGTGGTGGTCATCGGGAGGTCCTTTCGTCGATGTCGGTGTCGATGGTGCCGCCGGGCGCTCACGCGCCACTGACGCGGCACTGACACGCGCTGACACCGGCGGTCGGCGCCGGTCGGGGCGCGGGGTCGGCCGGGAGGCTGGACCCGGCCCCGGTACGCTCGCTCCCGTGGACGGGACGGACGCGACGGACGGATCGGGTGCTGCGGGCACGGACGGGGTGCGGCTGCGGCTGGACATCGCGTACGACGGCGCGGCGTTCTCCGGCTGGGCCCGGCAGCCCGGGTTGCGGACCGTGCAGGGTGCGCTCGAGTCGGCGCTCGCGACGGTGTTCACCCGCTGGGGCGAGCCGCCGCTGCTCACGGTCGCCGGGCGGACCGACGCCGGGGTGCACGCCACCGGGCAGGTCGCCCACCTCGACCTCACGCCCGAGCAGTGGGGCGCACTCACGCGGCCGCGGCGGTCGTCGCCGGACGGGCCCCCGCGGACCTCGCTCGACGGACTCGTCAAGCGGGTCAACGGGCTCGCTGGGGCGACAGGGGACGTCGTCGTGACGCGGGCGTCGGTCGCGCCGGACGGGTTCGACGCCCGGTTCTCCCCGCTCTGGCGGCGCTACGAGTACCGGGTGGCGGACGCCGACGCCCCGCGGGACCCCCGTCGGCGGGGGCACACGCTCTGGCACCCGTCGCGTCTGGACCCGGCGGCGATGGAGCGCGGTGCGCTGACGCTGCTCGGGCTGCACGACTTCGCGACGTTCTGCAAGCCGCGCGAGGGCGCGACCACGATCCGGACGCTGCAGGAGTTCCGCTGGGACCGTGAGCCGGACGGCGTGCTGGTGGCGCGCCTCCAGGCCGACGCGTTCTGCCACTCGATGGTGCGGGCGATGGTCGGGGCGACCATCGCCGTCGGCGAGGGCCGCTTCGGCCCGGACCGCCTCGAGGAGCTGCGGGTCGCGCAGCAGCGCACGAGCGCGTTCAAGGTCGCACCCGCGGTCGGACTGACCCTCACCGAGGTCGGGTACCCGGGGGACGACGAGCTGGCGGCCCGGGCCGCGCAGACCCGTGCGCGCCGGACGGACGACGAGCCGGACGCCGGTACCGTCGGGGGATGAGCTCCCGCAGGCCCCGGTCCGTCGTCTCCGTCGCACCCGGGGTCGTGTTCGTCGAGGGGCCGGTGTCGAACTGGGTGGTGCTCGCCGAGGAGGACGGTGTCGCGCTGGTCGACGCCGGCTACCCGGCGGACAGCGACCTCGTCCTGGACACCGTGCGCTGGGCCGGCCACGACCTCGGCGACCTGCGGCGCATCTACGTCACGCACGGGCACGTCGACCACGTCGGCGGCATCCCGGGGATCCTCGAGCGGTACCCGCACGTGCAGGTCCTCGCGCACGCCGACGAGCTCGACAACGTCCGCGGTCCCCAGCGGCAGCAGGTCCGGCCGGCAGAGATCGGCGGCCGGCTCGCCGCGCCCCGGACCCTGCGATGGCTGGCGCGCGCCATCGGCTCCGACGCCCTGCGTCCGGTGACCGTCCCCGGTGCCCGGGCCTTCACCGCGCAGGACTTCGCGGGGCGTGCGATGACACCGTTCCCCGCCGTCGGGCACACAGCCGGCTCGACCGCGTACCTGCTGCCGGCTGCGAACGCCATCGTCACCGGCGACGCGGTGGTCTCGCACCACGACACCCTGCCCGGGTCGTGGCAGCCGCGCCCGAGGATGATCACGCCGTTCTTCACCGCCGACCAGGCGACGGCCCTCGAGTCCGCGCGGGCACTGCCGATCCCCGAGATCGTGCTGCCGGGGCACGGACCGGCCGTGCACCGCGTCGGCAGCGGGTGGGTACCGGTCGCCGGCTGACCCCGCCGGGGCCCCGGCGGCTGCGTGTCGACGTGCCCGGCCCGCACCCCGGACGGGGGTGGACCGCATCGTTCACCTGCCGGAAACCTGTGCGACCCCGCAGGTGGCTAGCGTGACGAGGTCCCCCTCCTCCTGCCGAAGGTCAGCATGCCCAACCTCCTGCGGCGCACCGTGCTGTGCGCCACGGTGGCAGCGACGCTCGTCGCCGCCCCCCTCGTCTCCGTCACCACCGCCGTCGCGAACCCCGCGGGTACCGGCCTCGTCATCTCCGAGGCCTACCTGAAGGGCGGCAGCGCGAACGCCTTCTACAAGGAGAAGTTCGTCGAGATCGCGAACCCGACCGCGACGCCGGTGTCGCTCACCGGCTGGTCGCTCCAGTACCGCGCCGCCGGCAGCACCGGGAACTTCTCGGTGAGCGCCCTCGACGGCACGGTGCCCGCGAACGGCACCTTCCTCGTGTCCATGGCGGGCAACGGCGGCGCGAACGCCGTCGGCGCCGCCCTGCCGACCGCCGACGACACCGCCTCCCTCAACCCGTCCGGCACCACCGGGACCCTCGCGCTCTCGGACGGCACCGGGCCGCTGGCGCTCCCGGCGGGTCCGGTCGCGACCGGGACGCCCGGCGTCGTCGACCTGCTCGGCTACGGCGGGTCGAACACGTACGAGGGCGCCGTCCGCACGGTGACCGGCGGGAACAGCGAGCCGAACGGCCTGACCCGGACCGGGACGACGGACACCGACGTCAACGGTGCCGACTTCTCGGTGACCACGACCCTGACGCCGACGAACGCCGCGGGCGACACCGGGAGCGGCACCCCGACCGACCCCGAGCCGACCGACCCGGGCACGCCGACGGGTCCCGCCGAGACGGTCACGATCGCGCAGCTGCAGGGCACCGGCACGGCGTCGCCGTACGTCGGGAAGCGCGTCGTCACAGAGGGTGTCGTCACCGCGGTCTACGCCACCGGCGGCCTGAACGGCTACACGGTCCAGACCGCCGGCACCGGCGGCGCGGTCGACCTCGCCACCCACACCTCCTCGGACGCGGTGTTCGTGTACTCCGCCGCGACCGCGGGCAGCGTCGCGATCGGCGATGCCGTGCGGCTCACGGGGACGGTGTCCGAGTTCAACGGCCTCACCGAGCTCGAGGTGGCCTCGACCGCCGACGTCGAGCGGCTCCCTGCAGCGGGCGTCGTGCAGCCGGTCCCCGCCACGCTGACCCTGCCGCGCACCGACGCCGAGCGCGAGTCGCTCGAGAGCATGCTCATCGCACCGCAGGGCGACTACACGGTCGCCGACAACTACACGACGAACCAGTACGGCGAGATCACCCTGGCCGCCGGGTCGGGGCGCCTGATCCAGCCGACCGAGGTCGCCCGCCCGGGCAGCCCCGAGGCCGCCGCGGTCGCCGCCGACAACGCCGCGCGCAAGGTCGTGCTCGACGACGGCGCCAGCACGAACTTCCTCAGCGCCGCGAACCAGTCGATCCCGGTGTCCTGGCTCACCCAGGGCCCGGTCACGGTCGGCGCCGCCGCGACCTTCACGGAGCCGGTCGTCCTCGACTACCGCAACGCCGCCTGGAAGTTCCAGCCGACCGCGCCGATCACGGGTGCGACCCCGGCTGCCGACCTGCCCGCGTCCTTCTCGGACGTCCGCACCGCGGCGCCCGAGGAGGTCGGCGGCGACCTCAAGCTCGCCGGCTTCAACGTGCTCAACTACTTCCCGACCACGGGCGACCAGCTCGCCGGCTGCACGTACTACACCGACCGCGACGGCGATCCCGTGACCGTCCGCGGCGGCTGCGACGCCCGCGGTGCCGCGAACGCCGACGACCTCGCCCGCCAGCAGGTGAAGATCGTGAAGGCGATCAACGCCCTCGGTGCCGACGTCGTCTCGCTCGAGGAGATCGAGAACTCGGCGCGCTTCGGGAAGGACCGCGACGCGGCCGTCGGCACCCTCGTCGCCGCGCTGAACGCCGCTGCCGGTCAGGACACCTGGGCCTACGTGCCGTCCCCGGCGGTGCTGCCCGCGACCGAGGACGTCATCCGCCTCGCGCTCATCTACAAGAAGGGCCGCGTCGCGCCGGTCGGCGAGTCGACCATCCTCGACGACCCGGCCTTCGTGAACGCCCGTCAGCCCGTCGCCGACGCCTTCCGCCCGGTCGGTGGGAGCGCGGAGGACGACTTCCTCGTCATCGCGAACCACTTCAAGTCGAAGGGCTCCGGCTCGGGCGAGAACGCCGACCAGGGCGACGGCCAGGGCGCCTCGAACGCCGACCGTGTGCGTCAGGCGACGGCGCTCGCCACGTTCTCGACCGCCGCGCAGCAGAAGTACGGCACGGACAAGGTGTTCATGCTCGGCGACTTCAACGCGTACAGCGAGGAGGACCCGATGGTCGTCCTGCGCGACGCGGGCTACACCGACCTCGGTCCGGCGGAGGACTCGTCCGAGTACTCGTACGTCTTCAGCGGCCTGAGCGGTTCGCTCGACCACGTGCTGGCGTCCCCGGCCGCCCTGGAGACGGTGACCGGTGTGGACATCTGGAACATCAACTCGACCGAGTCGGTGGGCCTGGAGTACAGCCGCTACGACTACAACGTCACGGACCTGTACCGCGACGACGTGTACCGCGCCAGCGACCACGACCCGATCCTGGTCGGCTTCGACACCACCGCCGCCGCCGAGACCCCGACGCCGGGCGACGGTCAGACCCCGGCGCCCGGCACCGGCACCGCGCCCGGTGCCGGTGCTGATCCGACCCCGACCGCACCGGGCGCCACGCCGGTCGCAGCGCCGGGCCGTGACGGCCGGCTCGCGTTCACGGGCGCCGAGCTGACCGGCGGTCTCGTCGCCGCGCTGCTCCTGCTCGCGGCCGGTACCGGCCTGGTCGTGGCACGACGCCGGCGGGCGGCACGCACGGACTGACCCTCGAGCCGCCACCGGATCAGCGACATCGCACCCGTCGATCGACGGGTGCGATGTCGCGTTCCGCGGGTCGTCGATCCCGACGGGCGTTCGACAACGCGAGCCGCGTCGGGTAGGCTCTCACCTTGGTCTGCGCGCCCCGTGCGCCGGACAGTCAGATGAGCCCTCCACCGGGCAGTTCCACGAGCATCGCCCGCGGAACACCCACCGGAGCGGGATTCACGGACTCCTCACCTCGACACGAAAGCAGCACACCTGTGACTCGTACGTTCTCCCCGAAGCCGGCAGACGTCCAGCACGACTGGATCGTCATCGACGCGACCGACGTCGTCCTCGGCCGTCTCGCCACGCACGCTGCGGCGCTCCTGCGCGGCAAGCACAAGGCCACCTTCGCCCAGCACATGGACATGGGTGACCACGTCATCATCATCAACGCGGACAAGGTCGCCCTCACCGGCTCCAAGCTCGCCAAGAAGGTCTACTACCGTCACTCGGGCTACCCGGGCGGCCTCACGGCGACCTCCTACCCGGAGATGCTCGAGAAGCACCCGACCCGCGCCGTCGAGAAGGCGATCCGCGGCATGCTGCCGAAGAACACCCTCGGCCGTGAGCAGCTCAAGAAGCTGAAGGTCTACGCCGGCTCGGAGCACCCGCACGCCGCGCAGCAGCCCAAGGCGTACACCTTCGACCAGGTCGCGCAGTAACGACGGCCACGACGACTTCAAGGACTGATAACACTCATGGCTCAGATCGCTGACTCCCTCGACCAGACCCCGGAGAGCTTCACCACCGAGAGCGCCCCGGCGTCCTCGGAGACCGCTCCCCGCCAGATCCTCAATGTCTCGGGCGGTGCCGTCGGGCGCCGCAAGGAGGCCATCGCCCGCGTGCGCCTCGTCCCCGGTGGCGGCTCGTTCACGGTCAACGGCCGCACGCTCGAGGACTACTTCCCGAACAAGCTGCACCAGCAGCTGATCAACGACCCGTTCAAGGTGCTCGAGCTCCTCGGCGCCTACGACGTCGTCGCCCGCATCACCGGTGGTGGCCCCTCGGGCCAGGCCGGTGCGCTCCGCCTCGCGATCGCGCGTGCGCTGAACGAGATCGACCGCGAGAACAACCGCGCCACCCTGAAGAAGGCCGGCTTCCTCACCCGTGACGCCCGCGTCATCGAGCGCAAGAAGGCCGGTCTCAAGAAGGCCCGCAAGGCGTCGCAGTTCTCGAAGCGCTAGTCGCTCGACGAACCCGATCGCCATGCCGCGTCTGTTCGGTACCGACGGTGTTCGTGGACTCGCCAACGGCGAGCTGACGGCCGCGCTGGCACTGGGTCTCGCCCAGGCCAGCGCGGCCGTGCTCACGCACGGACACCATGCGGACGCCCGCCGGGCGTCCGGTCGACCGCGCCCCCGCGCGGTCCTGGCGCGCGACCCGCGCGTCTCCGGCGAGTTCCTGGGTGCCGCCGTCGCGGCCGGTCTCGCCTCCGCCGGCGTCGACGTGCTCGACGCCGGGGTCATCCCCACCCCCGCTGCGGCGTTCCTCGTCGCGGACATCGACGCCGACTTCGGCGTGATGATCTCCGCGTCGCACAACCCGGCGCCCGACAACGGGATCAAGTTCTTCGCCACGGGCGGCCGCAAGCTCCCGGACGAGGTCGAGGACCGCATCGAAGCGGCCATGCACGACCAGTCCGCGCCGACGCCGACCGGCGCCGAGGTCGGTCGGATCACCCGGTTCGCCGACGCCGAGGACCGCTACGTCGTGCACCTGCTCGGCACGCTGCCGCACCGGCTCGACGGGATCCACGTCGTGCTCGACTGCGCGAACGGTGCCGCCGCGGGCGTCTCGCCCGAGGTGTTCGTCAACGCCGGTGCCCGGGTCACGCTGATCGGTGCCGACCCGGACGGCATGAACATCAACGACGGTGTCGGGTCCACGCACATCGACAACCTCGCGCGAGCCGTCCTCGAGCACGGCGCCGACGTGGGCATCGCGCACGACGGTGACGCCGACCGGTGCCTCGCGGTGGACGCCGCCGGCAACGCGATCGACGGCGACCAGATCATGGCGATCCTCGCGCTGTCGCTCAAGGAGCGCGGGCGTCTCGCCTCGGACACGCTCGTCGCCACCGTGATGTCGAACCTCGGGCTCACGCGCGCGATGGCGGACGCGGGGATCGAGGTCGTGCAGACCGCCGTGGGCGACCGCTACGTGCTCGAGAAGATGGTCGAGGGAGGCTTCTCCCTCGGCGGTGAGCAGTCCGGCCACGTCATCTTCAACGAGTTCGCGACGACGGGTGACGGTGTCCTGACCGGGCTGCACCTGGTCGCCGAGATGGCACGCACCGGCAAGAGCCTGCAGGAGCTCGCGTCGTGCATGACGGTCTTCCCGCAGGTGCTCCTGAACGTGCGCGGTGTCGACCGGCACGGTCTGGACGACCAGGGTGTGCAGGATGCGATCGCCGCGGCCACCGAGGCCCTCGGCGACTCCGGCCGCGTGCTCCTGCGCCCGTCGGGCACCGAGCCGGTCGTCCGCGTGATGGTCGAGGCGGCCTCGCAGGAGGACGCCCAGCGCGTCGCCGAGGAGCTCGCCGACGTCGTGCGCGACCGGCTGGCGATCGACGAGGCCGCGTAGGGCGCCCCACCCCGATCAGGAACCTGGTTCCGGACACGACACCGTGCTCTTCCGCGGTGCTGAGTCCGGAACCTGGTTCCGCTGGCCTCGCTCGGCCGTCCCCGCGTCAGATCTTGCGGAGCAGCACCGAGTTGACCTTGTGGTTCGCGCCCTTCTTGAGCACGAGCGTCGCCCGGGAGCGTGTCGGCAGCACGTTCTCGAGCAGGTTCGGTTCGTTGATCGCGCGCCAGACGTCGGTCGCCGTCCGCACCGCGTCCTCGCGGGACAGCGACGCGAACCGGTGGAAGAACGAGTCCGGGCTCGAGAACGCCTCCTCCTGGAGCGCCAGGAAGCGGTCGACGTACCAGGACTCGATGTCCTTCGTCTTTGCGTCGACGTAGATCGTGAAGTCGAACAGGTCCGACAGCGCCAGCCGCCCGTGCACCGGCGGCGCGAGCACGTTGAGGCCCTCGACGATGAGGACGTCCGGCTGCCGCACGACGATCTCGGCGTCGGGCACGATGTCGTACACGAGGTGCGAGTAGAAGGGCGCACGCACCTCGGCCGCCCCGCTCTTCACCTGGCTGACGAACCGCAGCAGCGCGCGCCGGTCGTACGACTCCGGGAAGCCCTTGCGGTCCATGATCCCGCGGCGCTCCAGCTCGGCGTTCGGGTACAGGAAGCCGTCGGTCGTCACGAGCTCCACCCGCGGGGTGTCCGGCCACCGCTTCGTGAGCTCCCGCAGCAGCCGCGCGACGGTCGACTTGCCGACCGCCACCGACCCGGCGACGCCGATCACGAAGGGCGTCCGTCCGGCCCGCTCGCCGAGGAACCGACTCGTCTCCGCGTGCAGGTTCCTGGCGCCGGCCGCGTACAGCGTCAGCAGGCGGGACAGCGGCAGGTAGACCTCCTGCACCTCCTGCATGTCGAGCCGGTCGCCCAGCCCGCGCAGCTGCACGATCTCGGTCTCGGTCAGCGACAGGTGCTCCTTCGGCGCGAGCTGGGACCACTCGGCGCGCGGGATCTCCACGAACGGGGTCGGGTGCGCGACGGTGGCTTCCGTGATCGGCATGGGGACGAGCGTACAGACGGGAGGCGCGGCGGACGCGGGCGGACCGGCGCACGTGCACCGCGCCTCCCGTCCGGGGCCCGGTGCCTGTCCGCGCGACGCGGCCGCCGGCCGGGTGGACCGACGGTCGGGTGGGCCGCCGTCAGGCGGGGAGCGCCGCCTCGATGGCGGCGACGACCTCGGGGGCGTCCGGCTTCGTGGTCGGACGGAAGCGGGTGACGGTGCCGTCGGGGGCGACGAGGAACTTCTCGAAGTTCCAGCTGACCCGGCCGGCCTTGCCGGACGCGTCCGGCGTCTCCTTGAGCGCCTGGTACAGCGGGTGGGCGCCCTTGCCGTTCACCTTCACCTTCTCGGACATCGGGAACGTGACGCCCCACGTCGTGGAGCAGTACTCCTCGATCGCCTCGGAGGAGCCGAGCTCCTGCAGGAACTGGTTGCTCGGGAAGCCGAGGACCGTGAAGCCGCGCTCGGCGTAGGTCTCCTGCAGGGCCTCGAGCTGCTCGTACTGGGGTGCGAGCCCGCAGCGCGACGCGACGTTCACGACGAGGACGGCCCGGTCGGAGAACTGCCCGAAGGTGGTGTGCTCCCCGTGCAACGTGGTGATCTCGATGTCGTCGAAGCGTCCCATGACCAGAACGTTATCCTCGCCGCCGGTGCTTCGCAGGGTGGGCGGTCAGCCAGACCGTAGGATCGAGCCCATGTGTGGAATCGTGGGATACGTCGGCAGCAGGAGCAGCCAGGAGGTCCTCCTCGGTGGGCTCCGTCGTCTCGAGTACCGCGGCTACGACTCGGCGGGCATCGCGGTCGTCGACCGGCCGGGTGACCTCGTCTCGGCGAAGAAGGCCGGCAAGCTGCAGGCACTGGTCGAGGAGCTCGAGTCGCACCCGATCGAGGACGGTGCCACCGGTATCGGGCACACCCGCTGGGCGACCCACGGCGGCCCGACCGACGGCAACGCCCACCCGCACCTGGCGGACGGCGGGAAGCTCGCGCTCATCCACAACGGCATCATCGAGAACTTCTCCGAGCTGAAGCAGGAGCTCCTCGCCGAGGGCGTCGTGTTCGCCAGCGAGACCGACTCCGAGGTCGCCGCGCACCTGGTCGGTCGGGCGTTCCGTGAGACCGGCGACCTGACCGCCGCGATGCAGCAGGTCGTGCAGCGGCTCGAGGGCGCGTTCACGCTCCTCGTCGTGCACGCCGACCAGCCCGGCGTCGTCGTCGGTGCGCGTCGGAACTCGCCGCTGGTCGTCGGCCTGGGCGAGGGCGAGAACTTCATGGGCTCCGACGTCGCGGCCTTCGTCGCGTACACGCAGCGCGCCCTGGCGATCGGCCAGGACGAGATCGCCACGATCCGTCCCGACGGCGTCGAGGTCGTGCACTTCGACGGCTCCCCGGCGTCCCCGGAGGAGTTCGAGGTCAGCTGGGACGCCTCGGCCGCGGACAAGGGCGGCTGGAGCTCCTTCATGGCCAAGGAGATCAGCGAGGAGCCCGAGGCCGTCGCGAAGACGATCCTCGGTCGCGTGCACGACGGCGCCGTGACGCTGACCGACCTCGACCCGATCGCCGAGCGCCTGCAGCAGGTCGACCGTGTCATCGTCATCGCCTGCGGCACCGCCGCGTACGCCGGGATCCTCGGCAAGTACGCCATCGAGCAGTGGGCCCGCGTCCCCGTCGAGGTCGAGCTCGCGCACGAGTTCCGCTACCGGGACCCGGTGCTCGACAGCCGCACGCTCGTGGTGTCGATCAGCCAGTCCGGCGAGACCATGGACACGCTGATGGCGGTCAAGTACGCCCGCGAGCAGGGCGCCCAGGTGCTCTCCATCTGCAACACCCAGGGCGCCACGATCCCGCGCGAGTCCGACGCGGTGATCTACACGCACGCCGGGCCCGAGGTCGCGGTCGCGTCGACCAAGGCGTTCATCGCGCAGGGCGTCGCGCTGTACCTGCTCGGGCTGCACCTGGCGACGCTCAAGGGCTCGCTGACCGCCGAGCAGATCGCGGAGCAGGTCGCCGAGCTCGAGGGCCTGGCCCCGAAGCTGCAGCAGACGATCGACGACGCCTCCGGGGTCGCAGAGCTCGCGAAGTGGATGGCGGACACCCGGAGCGTGCTGTTCCTCGGCCGCCACGTGGGGTACCCGATCGCGCTCGAGGGTGCGCTCAAGCTCAAGGAGCTCGCCTACATCCACGCCGAGGGCTTCGCCGCCGGCGAGCTCAAGCACGGCCCGATCGCCCTGATCGAGCCGGGCCAGATCGTGTTCGTCATCGTGCCGTCGCCGCGCGACCCGCGCTCGCTGCACCCGAAGGTCGTCTCGAACATCCAGGAGATCCGCGCCCGCGGTGCCCGGGTGATCGCCATCGCGGAGGAGGGCGACGCCGCGGTGCTGCCCTTCGCGGACGAGGTCCTGCGCATCCCGCTCGCGACGCCGCTGTTCGAGCCGCTGCTGGCCGTCGCGCCGCTGCACATGTTCGGCATGGAGCTCGCCGCGGCCAAGGGCCTCGACGTCGACCAGCCGCGCAACCTGGCGAAGTCGGTCACCGTCGAGTAGACCAGCGTCGTGATCATCGGCATCGGGGTCGACGTCGTCGACACGGAGCGGTTCCGGGGTGTGCTCGAGCGCACCCCGGCGCTCCGGACGCGACTCTTCACCCCGGCCGAGCAGCTGCGCGACGGTGAGCCCCGACCGGTGTCGTCGCTCGCGGCCCGCTTCGCGGCGAAGGAAGCACTCATCAAGGCGTTCGGCTCGAGTGCCGGGCTGAGCTGGCAGGAGCTCGAGGTCGTCGCGGACGACCAGCGGAACCCGTCGCTCACCCTGCACGAGGGAGCCCGTCGTGTGGCGTCCGACCGTGGTGTGACGAACGTCCACCTGTCGTTGTCGCACGACGGCGGGATCGCGACGGCGTTCGTCGTCATCGAAGGAGGGGACGCATGAGCGCGTTCACGGGGATCACGGTCGACCGCGAGGCCCTCATCGCGAACTACGCCACGGTGTCCGAGCGGGTGGCGCCGGCCGGCGTGATCGCGGTCGTGAAGGCGAACGCGTACGGCCACGGGGCCGTCGACGCCGCCCGGGCGTTCGTGGACGCCGGTGCCGAGTGGCTCGGGGTCGCCGACGTCGACGAGGGCATCGCCCTCCGCCGTGCCGGCATCGACGAGGGCGTCCGGATCCTGGCGTGGCTGCACGCCCCGGACGAGGACTTCCGCCGGGCCGCGCAGTACGACGTGACACCGGCGGTGTCGAGCGTCTCGCAGCTCGCCGCCGCTGCCGACTCCGAGGTCCCCGCCGTGCACGTCTGCGTCGACACCGGGCTGAGCCGGAACGGTGCCGTCGAGTCCGAGTGGGCCGAGCTCTTCGCCACCGCCGGACGGATCGCGCGCTCCGGTGGTCGCACCCGGGTCGAGGGGCTGATGTCGCACCTGTCGAACGCATCCCTCGCCGACGACCTCGACCAGGACGCCGCCCTCCAGCGAGCACTCGACGGGCTCGCCGCGAACGGGATCGTGCCCGACGTGGTGCACCTCGCCGCCAGCGCCGGCAGCATCGCCGTCCCGGAGACCCGGCACGACGCCGCGCGGGTCGGACTCGCGCTCTACGGCCTCAGCCCGTTCGCGGACCGCACCTCGGCCGATCTCGGACTCCGCCCGGCGATGCGCGTGACCGCCGCGGTGCTCCGGACCGTCCCGGTGGCCGCGGGCGAGGGCGTCAGCTACGGCTACACCTGGCGTGCCGCGACCGACACCCGGCTCGCGGTGATCGGGCTCGGGTACGCCGACGGCTTCGACCGCGACCTGGGCAACCGGGTGTCGGTGCGGATCGGCGACCGGACGTTCCCCGTGGTCGGCCGCGTCGCCATGAACGCCATGCACATCGACATCGGTGACGCCGACGTCCGGGTCGGTGACGAGGTCGTGCTCTGGGGCGACCCGGCGGACGGCGACCCCGCGGTCGAGGACTGGGCGGCAGCCGTCGACACCATCAACTACGAGGTGGTCGCCAGGGTCGGCCGCAGCGTGGAACGGAGGACGACGTGAACGCGCCGCTGCGCCGGGCCCGGATCGACCTCGACGCCTACCGGTCGAACCTCGACCTCGTCCGCGGGTGGATGCAGCCCGTCGAGGTCATGGCGATCATGAAGGCCGACGCCTACGGGCACGGCCTCGAGCCGATCGCGCTCGCCGCCGTCGACGCCGGGGTGCGCTGGATCGGCGTCCTGACCGTCCCCGCGGCGCTGCGGCTCCGCGCGATCGGCGTCGGCGAGGACGTCCACCTGTTCACCTGGCAGCACGACCCCGCGCTCGACTTCCGCGACGCGATCGACTCCGCGATCGACCTCGGTGTCTCGAACGCCGCCGAGCTGCAGCGGGTCGTCGACGCCGTCGACCAACGTCCGGCACGCGTGCACCTCGGTGTGGACTCGGGTCTGCACCGCGACGGCGCGACGCCGGACGCCTGGCCCGAGCTGGTGTCGCTCGCCGCCGACGCCCAACGGGCCGGCCGGATCGAGGTCGTCGCCGCGTACACACACCTGGCGGAGTCGTCGGACGAGGACGACAGCGCCGCGGTCGCGGCGTTCGACCGTGCCGTGGAGACCGCGGAGGACCTCGGGCTCGACCTGCCGATGGAGCACGTCGCAGCGTCGCTCGCGGGCCTGGAGCGCAAGGAGTTCCGCAAGGACATGGTGCGGATGGGGGCGAACCTGCTCGGCATCCCCGGAGCCGAGGGGGTCTCCGCCGCCGACCTCGGCCTCGAGCCGGTGATGACGCTCACCGCCTCGGTCGCGAAGACGAAGCGGGTACCGGTCGGCACGGGCGTCTCCTACGACTACACGTACCGCACCGCGTCGGAGACCACCCTCGCCCTCGTGCCCGTCGGCTACGCGGACGGGGTCCCGCGACGCGCGCAGGGGCGCGTCGAGGTCACCATCGGCGGCAAGCGGTACCCGATCGCCGGACGTGTCGCGATGGACCAGTTCCTGGTCGACGTCGGCGACGACGAGGTGCGGGTCGGCGACCAGGTCGTGCTGTTCGGTACGGGGGAGCACGGCGAGATGACCGTGCTCGAGTGGGGCGAGGCGCTCGGCACGATCGGCGAAGAGGTGACGTGCCGCATCGGTGCCCGTGTCCCGCGCGAGGTCGTCGGGCACCAGGTCGAGGGCCGCGTCGGCGACTACCTGCGGGAGCAGCCGTGACCGATGCCCGGGTGCTGCTCGACACCACGGTGTCGACGACCGAGGAGATGGGTGCGCTCGGCGCTCGGCTGGCCGCGGTCCTGCGCGCGGGGGATCTCGTCGTGCTGACCGGCCCGCTCGGTGCCGGCAAGACGACGCTCACCCGCGGCCTCGGCGCGGCGCTCGGCGCACGCGGACAGGTCTCGAGCCCGACCTTCGTGCTCGCCCGGACCCACCCCACCTCGGTGGGGCCGGACCTGGTGCACGTCGACGCCTACCGCCTGAGCGACCCGGTCGAGCTCGACGACCTCGACCTCGACTGGGACGCCGCGATCGTGGTCGTCGAGTGGGGCCGTGGGTTCGTCGACGGCATCTCGGACGCCGTGCTCGACGTCGAGATCGTCCGTGCGACCGGGGCGGACGCGTCGACTGATGGCCTCGACCCGGACGACGTGCCGGACGAGCCCCGACGGGTCGTCGTGACGGCCACCGGCGACCGCTGGGCAGACGTCTCCCTCTGACCGGGTCCGGTCACTCGCCCGGCAGCGCCGCCGTCGGGTCGATGAAGAAGTCGGCGTAGGCCGGGTCCTCGACGGCCAGCCAGCCGAGCCGAGCGTGCACGAGCGCGTCGAGTTCCGTAGGCGGCAGCGGTCCGCGGCGACGCCACTGCTCGGGGTCGCGGTGCGCCGGTGTCCGGGGTGTCCAGGGCAAGCGTGACCTCCTTCGTGCCGTGGAACATCACCGGACACTACGCCGTCGTCCGTCGGGCTGTTCGCGCCTACGATGGACGGGTGCTCCTCGCCATCGACACGTCCGCCGGTACCTCCGTCGCCGTCGTCGACCCGGTCACCGGTCGAGCCGTCGCCGAGCGCAGCACCGACGACTCCCGCCGCCACGCCGAGGTGATCGGGCCGTTCATGGCCGACGTCCTCGCCGAGGCCGGCACCACCGGCGCCGCCGTCACCGGTGTCGTGGCCGGCATGGGGCCCGGTCCGTTCACCGGTCTGCGCGTCGGCATCGCCGCCGCCCGCACCTTCGCGGCCGCTCGCGACGTCCCGTTCCTGCCGCTCGTCAGCCACGACGCGATCGCGGCCGACCAGGCGCAGGACGGACCGTTCGTCGTCCTGACGGACGCGCGCCGCCGTGAGGTCTACTGGAGCGCGTACGACGAGACCGGCACCCGCGTCGCGGGTCCGGGACTCGCGAGGCCGGCCGACCTGGACGAGGCGATCCGTGCCTCCCGGCCGGACGCCGTCGACTGGACCCGCGCGACCGTCGCGACCGTCCCGGCCGGGAGGCTCGGGGCACTCGCCGCGGACCGGCTCGCCTCCGGTGCACCCTTCGCCGACGACACCCCCCTCTACCTGCGCGATCCCGACGTCACCGTGCCGGGCGCCCCGAAGCGGGTCGTCCGGTGAGCGGACTGCCCGCTGGGCTGCGGCTGCGCCGCGCGGTGCCGCAGGACCTCGACGACGTCATGTTCCTCGAGCACGCGTCCTTCCCGACCGACGCGTGGTCCTCGTCGCAGATGGCGGGGGAGCTGTGGTCGCCGCACGGGTACTACGTCGTCGTGGAGACGACGGAGGGCGGTGCGCCGACGGTCGTCGGGTACGCCGGGCTCTCGTCGCTCGCGGGCAACCCCGTCGCCGACGTGCAGACGATCGCGGTGGCAGCGGAGCAGCGGGGCAGGGGTGTCGGGAAGGTGCTCTTCACCGAGCTCCTCGACGAGGCCGGACGGCGCGGCGTGCACGAGGTGTTCCTCGAGGTGCGTGCGGACAACCCCGTGGCGCAGGCGATGTACACGTCGGCCGGGTTCGAGCGGATCGCCGTCCGCCCCCGCTACTACCAGCCCGACGGTGTCGACGCGTGGGTGATGCGGGCGGAGCTCCCGGTCGCGCCCGGTGCGTCCTCCGGCATCGGGCCGATCGGACAGGAGACCCTCGGTGAGCGTGACTGAACCCCTGGTGCTCGGCATCGAGACGAGCTGCGACGAGACCGGAGTGGGCATCGTCCGCGGCACCACGCTGCTGGCGAACGTCATCGCGTCGAGCATGGACGAGCACGCCCGCTACGGCGGGGTCGTGCCCGAGGTCGCCGCACGCGCACACCTCGAGGCGATGACCCCGACCCTGCACGAGGCGCTCGACCGTGCCGGCGTCACCCTCGACGAGCTCGACGCCGTCGCGGTCACCGCGGGCCCCGGTCTCGCGGGCGCCCTGATGGTCGGCGTCGGCGCAGCCAAGGCACTCGCCGTCGCCACCGGCAAGCCCCTGTACGGCGTGAACCACCTGGTCGGGCACGTCGGTGCCGACGTCCTGCGCGCCGACGGCAGCGCGATCGAGCTGCCGACCGTGGCGCTGCTCGTCTCCGGTGGGCACACGTCGCTGCTGCTCGTGCGGGACCTGGTCGGCGATGTCGAACTGCTCGGCGAGACGATCGACGACGCCGCGGGCGAGGCCTTCGACAAGGTCGCACGGCTGCTCGGCCTGCCGTACCCGGGCGGTCCGCAGATCGACCGGGCGGCGGCCGAGGGCGACCCCACGGCGATCCGGTTCCCGCGGGGCCTGACGCTGCCGAAGGACATGGCGCAGCACCGGTACGACTTCTCGTTCTCCGGGCTGAAGACCGCGGTTGCACGGTGGGTCGAGAAGTGCCGCGACGAGGGTCGGGAGGTCCCGGTCGCCGACGTCGCGGCCTCGTTCCGCGAGGCCGTCGTCGACGTGCTCCTCACGAAGGCGCTCGCCGCGTGCCGGGACACCGGTGTCGACCGGCTGCTGCTCGGGGGCGGGGTCGTGGCGAACGCCCGGCTGCGTGCCGTCGCCGAGGAACGCTGCGCCGGAGCCGGGGTGGCGCTGCGGATCCCGCCGTTCGACCTGTGCACCGACAACGGCGCCATGATCGCGGCGGTCGGGGCGCGCCTGGTGGCCGAGGGGCACGCGCCGAGCGACCTCGGCATCGCGGCGGACTCCACGCTGCCGGTGACGACCGTCCAGGTCTGACCGAGGCGTCCCGGTCTCGGGCGTGCGGCCCGGCGCGAGGTGTGCAGCGGGACGGCGCACTCGGTGCCTGAACCCCCTCGCGGCCCGTGTGGGAGGATGCTCAGCAGGCACCGACCGACCGGGTGCCGGGAGGGGTGGACGGTGTCCGATCAGAACCAGTGGCCGAAGCCGGGCGAGTCGAGCGGGGGCGACGACGGTCGGCCCCAGCACGACGGGCAGCCGGACGGCCAGCAGTCGGGCACGCAGCAGCCGGGCACGTCGCAGCCGGACGGCCAGCAGGGCTCGCCGTCCGCGCAGTCGACGAACGGGAACCCGTACGCGCAGCCGTCGCAGGACGCCCCGTACGGCCAGGGACAGCAGTCCGCGAACCCGTACGCGCAGCAGCAGCCGGGCAACCCGTACGGCCAGCAGCCGCAGCAGCACAACCCCTCCGCGCAGCAGCCGCAGCCGGGCAACCCGTACGCGCAGCAGCAGCCGGGCAACCCGTACGCACAGCAGCAGTCGCAGCCGGGCAACCCGTACGCGCAGCAGCAGCCGGGCAACCCGTACGCACAGCAGCAGTCGCAGCCGGCGAACCCGTACGCCGCCTCGGGTCCCCAGCACAACCCGTACGCGCCGCAGCAGGGGAACAACCCGTACGCGTCGCCGTACGCCACCGCCGGGTACCAGCCGTACGCCCAGCGCCCGAAGACGAACACCCTGGCGATCCTGTCGATCGTGTTCGCGTTCGCCGGCATCATCATCTGGCCCGTCGTCATCCTGACGAGCCCGGCCGGCGCGATCATGGGCCACATCGCCCTCGGCAAGATCAAGCAGACCGGAGAGGGCGGTCGGGGCCTCGCCCTCGCCGGCATCATCGGCGGCTGGGTGCTCACCGGGCTCTACGTCCTGTTCGCGATCCTGTTCATCGCGCTGATCGCCAACTCCGGTGGCGGGTACTCCGACCCGTACGACTACGACTCGGGCGCCTTCATCCGCTGACCCGGACCGCGCCGATCGCGACCGGCCCACTGCGGCCGACAGCTCCACGAGAGCGACAGGGCCCCGCCGGCGTTCGGCGGGGCCCTGTCGCTTCGGCGGAAGGGACCGGGATGACGCCCGCGGAACGACCGCACGGAGCGCCCGCGGAACGCCCGCTCGGAACCCGCCGCGCGCGCCGCCCCGCGGCCTAGCCGACCGCGTCGGTGAGCCGCTCGCACAGGAGCGCGGTGTGTCGTCCCTCCAGGCGGGTGAGCACGAGTGTCACCGAGCGCCGCCCCCGCAGTCGCAACCGCTTCCGGAACTGCGCCGGGTCCACGTCGACGCCGCGCTTCTTGATCTCGACCGTGCCGACGTCCTCCGCCGCCAGACGCGCGGCGAGCTGCTTCACGTCGAGCGGCATCGTGTCGAGCACGCGGAACCCCTGCGCGAACGGCGTCGAGACGGCGCGGTCCGAGGTGACGTACGCGATGCCCTCGGACAGCATGCGTCCGTCGACCGAGCGGGCCAGGTCCCCGATGAGCCGGGCGCGGATGACCGCGCCGTCGGGCTCGTACAGGTAGGCGCCGACGGGGCCGACCTCGACGTCCTCGGCGTCGGCCGCTCCGGTGAGCTCGGCGATGCCGTGCGCACCGATGACCGTCGCCGCCCGCCGGACACCCGCGCGCGCGAGCGGCCCGGACCAGAGGACGAGCTCGACGACCTCGCGGTCGACGGAGACCCACTGCGCCTCGAGGGTGTCCGGGATCAGGTCGCGGTCGATCCCGGGCCCGAGCTTGACACCCGTCGGGGTCGTCGTCGCCGCAGCGAACACGGTGTCGAGCGACGGCGACCAGTCGTCGGGGTCGGCCAGACGCGTCGTGTTCGCGTGCCCGGCGGTCCGTCGCGCGGGGTCCATCCACACACCGTCGACGCGCGACAGGTCGAACGCGGTCGCGTCGCCGAGCTCGACCCGCGCGTTCGGCCACAGCGCGAGGTTGTGCGTCGCGACCGCAGCCGTCACCTCGTCCCGGTCGACCGCGGTGACGTCGAGGTCGAGCGCCGCCATCGCCATCGCGTCGCCGCCGATGCCGCAGCCGAGGTCGGCGACCCGGGCGAGGCCCGCCGCGGCGAACCGACCGGCGTGCTGCGCGGCCACCTGCAGCCGGGTGGCCTGCTCGAGACCGGCTCCGGTGAAGAGCATCCGCGCGGCGAAGTCCCCGAACTTCGCACGGGCCTTCTGCCGCAGCTTCGCCTGGGTGAGCACCGCGGCGACGAGGCCCGGATCGTGCCCCTCGCCCCGCAGCCGGGAGACCACCCGGACGATCTCGCCGCCGTCCGAGACGCCGGGGGTACGGTCGAGCAGGGCCATCCCCTCGGGGGTCAACAGCTGGGCGAGGTCGGCGGTTTCCACCCGACGATCCTCCCAGGTCGCCGGGGAGCCCGACACGTGCTGGCACTCGGATTGACCGAGTGCCAGACTGTCCCTAGAGTTGTGGTTGGCACTCTCCTGTGCGTAGTGCCAACCGGTTCCCATCTGTACCGAGTCAGTACCGAGAAAGAAGAGGTCACCGTGGCCGTCACCATCAAGCCGCTCGAGGATCGCATCGTCATCCGCCAGGTCGAGGCGGAGCAGACCACCGCTTCCGGTCTCGTCATCCCGGACACCGCGAAGGAGAAGCCCCAGGAGGGCGAGGTCGTCGCCGTGGGCCCGGGTCGCATCGACGACAACGGCAACCGCGTGCCGCTCGACGTCGCCGTCGGCGACAAGGTCATCTACTCGAAGTACGGCGGCACCGAGGTCAAGTACTCCGGTGAGGACCTGCTCGTCCTCTCGGCGCGCGACGTCCTCGCGGTCATCGAGCACTGAGACCAGCAGCTCTCGTCACGAACGCCCCGTCCGGCTCGCAGCCGGCGGGGCGTTCGTGCGTCGGTGGGTCGGTCGGCCGGTCGGTCGGCCTGGAGGCGCACCGCTCGCCCGCAGCGTCTGCGCCCCTTCCTAGGATGGTTCCGTGAGTGAACCGACAGCGGCCCGTCCGGCACGCAGCGAGGCCTCCGTCGGTGTCGTGCAGGCGATCGTCGCGTACGGCCTGTGGGGGCTCATGCCCCTGCTCTTCGCCGCGATGGCCCCCGCCGGCGCGTTCGAGATCGTCGCCTGGCGGATCGTCTTCGGCCTGGTCTTCTGCGCCGTGGCGATCACCGTCACCCGGTCGTGGCTCCGTACCCGCTCCCTGCTCGCCCAGCGTCGGGTGATGCTCGTGATGGGGCTCGCGGCCGTCCTCATCCTGGTGAACTGGACCGTGTACGTCGCCGCGACGACGACGGGCCACACCGTCGAGGCCGCGCTCGGCTACTTCATCAACCCGCTCGTGACGATCGCACTCGGCGTCGTCGTGCTCCGCGAGCGCCTCCGTGCAGCGCAGTGGGTCGCCGTCGGCATCAGCGTCGTCGCCGTCGTCGTCATCGCGGTCGGCTACGGACAGGTGCCGTGGATCTCGCTCGCACTGGCGTTCTCGTTCGGCCTCTACGGCCTGGTGAAGAAGCGGGTCGGCGGCACCGTCGACGCGCTCAGCGGGCTGACGATCGAGACCGTGTGGCTGCTGCCGATCGCGGTCGGGGCGCTCGTCGTGCTCGGGGTCACGGGTCTCGGTGGCGGGGTCACGTTCACGAGCGAGGGGTGGCCGCACGCCCTCGTCACCGTGCTCACCGGGCCGGCGACCGCGGTGCCGCTGCTGCTCTTCGCGTCGTCGGCACGGCGGGTGTCGCTGTCGACGCTCGGACTCACGCAGTACCTGGCGCCGGTGATGCAGCTGCTGGTCGGGGTGGTCGTGCAGCACGAGGCGATGCCGCCCGCGCGGTGGATCGGCTTCGGGATCGTCTGGGCAGCGCTCGTGGTCCTGACGGTCGACAGTTTCGTCGCGGCCCGAGCCGCGCGGCGGCGGACGCTCGCACCCGCGGCGGCCGAGCCGGCCTGAGGGAGGGGAGCCGGGCCTCCCGTCCGGCCGCCGCTCGTGCCGGGCTCGCGCGCCCCGAGTCTCGCGCGAGGCGACACTCCTCGCGCTCTCGGCCCCGAGACATGACGCTGGGCCCGAGTCGTGCCTCCGTGGAGACGAGACTCGGGCCCAGACGGCCGTGTGGTGTTACTTCGAGACCGAGCCCTGGATGGCGCTCTGGTACACGGGCTTGTTGTCGCCGTCGAACTTGTAGATGCCGATGTAGGCGCTCGACGGGTCGTTCTTGCTGTCGAACGGACCGATGCCGGACGGGCCGGTGTACTGGATGGACTCACCCTTGTCGAGCAGGTCCTTGCACGCCGCGAACGTCTCGCACTTGGTGCCGCCGTCGGCGCCGGACACCGCAGCCATGTTGGCCTGGATGGTGCCCGAGTCGGTGCCCTTGCCCTTCACCGCGGCCAGTGCGGCCAGGGTGGTGGCGTCGTACGACTCAGCGGCGTACGAGTAGTCGGTGAGCCCCTTGCCCGCGGTCTTCTGGTAGAAGTCCGACAGCCGCTGCTTCAGCTCGTCCTTCGGGCTGGCGCCCGGGATCGTGCCCTGCGCGCCCTCGAGGGTGCCCGGGTCGAAGTCCTTCGAGTAGTCCGCCGTGTTGCCGTCGGACATGTAGATCTTCGACATGTCGGCGTTCTGCGACTTGAGCTCCGGGATGATCGACTTCGTCTCGTCGAAGGCGAGCACCACGATGGCGTCCGGCTTCGCGGCGAGCGCAGCGGTGACCTCGGACGAGAACGTCGTCTGGCCGGGCGGGAACTCCTGACCCTTGCCCTTGCCGCCGTAGACGACCTGTCCCCCCGAGTCCTCGACCGCCTTCTGCACGGTGTCGCGGAGACCCGTGCCGTAGGTGTCGTTGAAGACCAGGAACGCGACCTTGGCGTTGCCGTCACCGGTGATGAGCTGGCCGAGCGCCGAACCCTGCACCGAGTCCGGCGGCGCGGTCCGGAAGTAGTGCGACGAGTACCCGGACAGGTCGGTCGCGGTGTTCGCCGGCGAGATCTGCACGATGCAGTTGCTCGTCAGCTGGTCGATGACGTTCAGCGTGACGCTGGACGACTCCGCACCGATCACGACCGGCACCTTGGCGTTGACGAGCTTCGTCGCGGCCGAGCTCGACACGGTCATGTCGTTGCTGTCACCCGAGTCGGTCGCGGGGTCGATGCTGACGTCCTTGTCGAGCACGCCACCGGCCGAGTTGATGTCCTCGACCGCGAGGCCGACGCCGGCCTCGGCGGGCGGGTTGAGGTACGACAGAGTGCCCGTCAGCGGGAGGATCGTGCCGATCTTCAGCGCGTCGGTACCCGGGGTGTCGGGGGCCTTGCAGCTCGCCGCCGGGTCCTTCTTCGCACCGCCGGCGGAGGCGGACGAGGTGGATTCGGCGCTACCGCTGGTGGAACACGCGGCGAGGAGGAGCGCTGCCGCTCCCGCCACTGCCAGTGCCGTCGTGGCACGGGTGGTTCTGGTCATCCGTGGAGCCCTTTCTCTGCGCGGAGGCCCAACCGCATCGGGTCGAGCGCGGTCTCCTCCGCGTGGGTTGCCGAGAAAACTAGGGCCGAAGTGTTTCGCGTGTGTGTCCGAGATCGACACCTGGACGTTTCGTTACACACCCGTGACGAAACTGAGGAGGCGCACCGGAACCCCTGATGAGGAGTCCGTCCGGACGGTGCGCTGTACAAGAGGCGCGGTTCCGGGCAGCCGCTGCGGCACTCGCGCGTACGGTCCGGCCCATGAGCGACGCTGCTTCCACGACCACCTTCCGTCCCACCCGCGCGATCGTCACCGGCGCCGAGTCCGGCATCGGGAAGGCCACCGCGGTGGCGCTCGCCGCCGCCGGCATGGACGTCGGGATCACGTACCTGTCCGAGCCGGAGCGCGCCGAGGAGACGGCCGCCGAGGTCCGGCAGGCCGGTCGGCAGGCCTTCGTCGAGCAGATCGACGTGACGCAGCTCGACCGGGCGGGCGCCGTGATCGACCGGCTCGTGGCACAGCTCGGCGGCGTCGACGTCATCGTGGCCGATGCCGGGACGGGCGACAGCGCCCCGTTCCTCGAGATCACGCTCGAGCAGTGGCGGCACACGGTGGCGACGGACCTCGACGGGGCGTTCGTCACCCTGCAGGCAGCTGCCCGACACATGGTGCGCCAGGGAACCGGTGGGCGGATCATCGGCATCACGAGCGTGCACGAGCACCAGCCCCGGTACGGGTCGAGCGCGTACGACGCTGCGAAGCACGGGCTCGGCGGGCTCCTCAAGACCATCGCGATCGAGCTCGCAGAGCACGGCATCACCGCGAACGCGGTCGCGCCGGGTGAGATCGCGACCCGGATGACGGGCGCCGAGGACGAGGACCCGCACTCGATCTCCCGACCCGGGGTCCCGCTCGGACGGCCGGGCAACGCGTGGGAGATCGCCGCTGCGGTGGCCTTCCTGGCGTCGCCGGCATCGTCGTACATCACCGGGGCGTCCCTGCCCGTCGACGGCGGCATGCTGCAGATGGGCCCGCACGGCGGCAGCCACATCACGTCCGACGACTGGCGCAGCGCGTAATCCGCGGCGGGCGCCCCCGTCCGTCCAGCAGAACGCCGGCGTCGGGTCGAGACGCTCGCACTGTGTCGAGACGCCCGCGGATCCAGCGGCGTCTCGGCGGTTCGGCGGTGCATCGGGCAGACGCCGGCGCCTCGATGAGCAGCGCTTGCCCCAGACGCCGGCGCCTCGATGAGCGCTCCCCTCGAGACACCGGCGTCTGGATGGCCCGATGGGCAGAGCACCCGGTCATCGTGCTCACCCGGCCCAGCCTCGTCCGAGCGGGAGGCCCGCCGCGAGCAGCACGGGAGCCAGGAGCCCCGGGTCGAGCGCTTCGCGTATGCCCCACCGTGCGAACCCCCTGACCTCGGGCAGCCGTCGCAGTGCGTCCTCGCGACGTTTCTCGGACCAGAGTGTCGAAGGGTGGTCGTACTTCACCCGGCCGTCGAACTCCCCGATGATGCCCGCGGACGGCCACCAGAAGTCGACCCGGAAGCGTCCGGCACCGGTGACGAACTCGTCCTGCTGAAGACGCACGTCGGCCGAGGGGTCGTCCGGCACACCGGCGTGCTCGGTCACGTGCAGGCGCCGATCCCAGCGCCCGAGCTCGGGGAGTCCCCACAGCGCCCCGGCGAACCGGTGCGAGACGACCGCCGGACGGTGCAGGGCCGCGAGGCGGGCGCGCACCACGAGCCGTCGGCGCCCGGGTTCATCGAGCGCGTCCCACGCCTCGCGTTCGACCCCGACCCCGTGGAACAGGCGGACCGGGTCGCGGAGGTCCGCCGGACGAGCGGCGAGGACGGGAGTCGGCGTGACTGACATGCGCGGCAGTCTCGCGCGACCACGGCGTGGACGGGAGACGATCGCCTGAGCTGTGGAGCGCCTCCCGGCCGGCATCAGCTGTGGAGGGGCACGTGAGACGCCCCCGTCAACGGGAAACGCCCCCGTCGCATCGAGACGCCGCCGAATCCGGCGGCGTCTCGATGCGACGGGGGCGTCTCGCGGGAGCGGGAACGAGGCGGGGTCAGCCGCGGTAGTTCGGGGCCTCGACGACCATCTTGATGTCGTGCGGGTGCGACTCCTTGAGCCCGGCTGCGGTGATGCGGACGAACTTGCCGCGGGCCTTGAGCTCCGGCACCGTGCGCCCACCGACGTAGAACATCGACTGCCGCAGACCGCCGACGAGCTGGTAGACGGCGTTCGCGACCGAGCCGCGGTACGGCACCTGGCCCTCGATGCCCTCGGGGATGAGCTTCTCGTCCGAGGGGACGTCCGCCTGGAAGTAGCGGTCCTTCGAGTACGAGGTCTTCTCGCCGCGGGTCTGCAGCGCGCCGAGGGAGCCCATCCCGCGGTACGCCTTGTACTGCTTCCCGCCGACGAAGACGAGCTCGCCCGGGCTCTCGTCGGTGCCCGCGAGGAGCGAGCCGAGCATGACGGTGTCGGCACCGGCGACCAGGGCCTTCGCGATGTCGCCCGAGTACTGCAGCCCGCCGTCGGCGATGACCGGCACGCCGGCCTCCCGCGCGGCGAGCGACGCCTCGTACACGGCGGTGACCTGCGGGACGCCGACGCCGGCGACCACGCGGGTGGTGCAGATCGAACCAGGGCCGACGCCGACCTTGACCGCGTCCACGCCCGCGTCGATGAGCGCCTGCGCGCCCTGGCGGGTCGCGACGTTCCCGCCGATGACGTCGATGCCGGCGAAGGACGGGTCGGCCTTCAGACGACGGACCATGTCGAGCACGCCCTCGCTCTCGCCGTTCGCGGTGTCGACGACCAGGACGTCCACGCCTGCGTCGCGCAGGGCCTCGGCGCGCTGCCAGGCGTCGCCGAAGAAGCCGATCGCAGCACCGACGCGCAGGCGGCCCTCGGCGTCCTTCGTGGCGTCCGGGTACTTCTCGCTCTTGTCGAAGTCCTTGACGGTGATGAGCCCGCGGAGCTTGCCGTCCGCGTCGACCAGCGGGAGCTTCTCGATCTTGTGCTGCGCGAAGATCGCGACGGCGTCCTCGGGGTCGATGCCCTCGGCCGCGGTGATGAGCGGCGCCTTCGTCATGACGTCGCGGACGAGCGTCGTGCCCATCTCGAACGGGGCGACGAAGCGCATGTCGCGGTTCGTGATGATGCCGACGAGCGTGCCGTCCGCCTCGACGACCGGCAGGCCGGAGACGCGGAACTGCCCGCAGACGGCGTCGACCTCGGCCACGGTGGCCTCCGGGCTCGTCGTCACCGGGTTCGTGATCATGCCCGACTCGGACCGCTTGACCTTGTCGACGTACGCGGCCTGGTCCTCGATCGACATGTTGCGGTGCAGGATGCCGATGCCGCCCTGACGAGCCATGGCGATCGCCATGCGGGCCTCGGTCACGGTGTCCATCGCCGCCGACAGCAGCGGGACGTGCACGTCGATGCGCTTGGTGAGCCGGGACGTCGTGGACGCCTCGCTCGGGATGACGTCGGTGTGCCCGGGCAGGAGCATGACGTCGTCGTACGTGAGTCCGATGAATCCGAACGGATCCGGCTGGTCCATGGGTCCCCTTCGTGGGCGAGGTGAAGTGGTGGCACCGGGGCGCGTCGTCGGGTTCCCGATGGGCCATGGTAACGCGCGCGACACGCGGAGCATTCCGGCGTCCCCCGACGAACGGACCTGAGGGGCAGCTGTGCGCGACGCCGCAGCCGCTTCCTGAGAATCCTGTACCGGCCGGACGGGCGGATCCATGCGGATCGAGGGGGTGTCGGTCACGAAAGCAGCACGATTTGTGCAGGAGACGTGCTGGAAACACGGGGGACACAAAAAATCCCTATGGTCCTCGACTATCCGAACGAGAGGCTCATCCGTGGGTTCCATCACTCCGCCGGGGTCAGCGCTCATGCGCCGGCTCCGCCGTGGGGCACCAGACCGCCGCAAGCGCCTGGTCCTCGCCGCAGTACTCTTCCTCGCCTTCCTCGCCACCTTCGCGGTCGACTGGGCAGTGTCGCCCGCGGCCGACGCGGCGACGAGCAGTCCCTCCGCCAGCAGCAGCCCGAGCACCGGCAGCGCGTCCACGGCCGAGGGCCCCTGTGCCGTCAGCCCGACGAACGGCTGCATCCGGGGCACCATCCTCGACTCCGAGCGGAAGCCGGCGAGCGGGGTCGACGTCGACGTCGCCGGACCGGGCGGGTTCGCCCAGACCGCGACGACCGACGACGCCGGGCGCTGGTCCGTCACGGTCACGACCGCGGGGCAGTACACCGTGAGCGTCGACCAGGACTCGCTGCCGAAGGGGCAGTACCTGACCGACGCCGCCGATGCGGACCGCAAGGTGAACGCCACGCTCAACGCCAACGTCGGACAGATCTTCCAGCTGTCCGACCAGCAGGGCGCGACCACCAGCGACGACACGAGCAGCGTCAGTGCCGCACGTGCCTGGCAGCAGCTCGCCTCGGGCATCCGGCTCGGGCTCCTCATTGCCCTGGCCTCGGTCGGCCTCTCGCTCATCTACGGCACCACCGGCCTGTCGAGCTTCTCGCACGGTGAGCAGGTGACCCTCGGCGGCCTCCTCGCCTACGTCTTCGCGAACCAGCTCGGGTGGAACATCTGGATCACCGGCATCGTCGTGACGCTGCTCTGCGCCGCGACCGGGTACCTGCAGGACGCGGCGATCTGGCGACCGTTGCGACGCCGCCGGATCAGCCTGACGCAGCTGATGATCGTGACCATCGGTCTCTCCATCGCCGCGCAGTACGCCTTCCAGTACTTCTTCGGCGCCTCGACCGTCCGCATCCAGCAGGGCAACCCCGAGACGGTGACCTTCGCCGGCCTGACGCTGACCGTGCAGTCCTACGTCGCCATGGGCATCGCACTCGTCGTCCTCGTCGGCACCGGCCTGTTCCTCGCCAAGACCCGCTTCGGCCGGGCCACCCGCGCGGTGTCGGACAACCCGGCGCTCGCCGCGGCGTCCGGCATCGACGTCGACCGGGTGATCCGCTTCGTGTGGACGCTCGCAGCCGGTCTCGCGGGCCTGTCCGGCGTGATGCTCGGCCTCGTGCTGAACGGCGTGAACTGGCAGACCGGCCTCCAGCTGCTGCTGCTCATGTTCGCGTCCGTCACGCTCGGCGGTCTCGGCACCGCGTACGGCGCCCTCGTCGGCTCGATGATCATCGGCATCGTCGTCGAGCTCACGAACCTCGTGCTGCCGGGCGACTTCAAGTACGCCACGGCCCTCGTGATCCTCATCCTCATCCTGCTGTTCCGGCCGCAGGGCATCTTCGGTCGCGCCGAGCGCATCGGCTAAGGGAGCACCGACATGGACTACATCCTGAACCTGCTGTCCTCGCTGACGCAGGAGGCGCTCGCCCCCACCACGGCGGCGTTCGCCCTGGCCGCGATCGGCCTCAACGTGCACTTCGGTCTGACCGGCCTGATCAACATGGGCCAGGCGGCGTTCCTCCTGCTCGGCGCCTACGGCTTCGCGATCTCGATCACGAACGGCCTGCCCTTCGTGATGGCGGTGCTCGTCGCGCTGGCGGTGGCCATCGTCTTCGCGGTCATCCTCGGCATCCCGACCCTGCGGTTGCGCGGGGACTACCTGGCGATCGTGACGATCTCCGGTGCCGAGATCATCCGCATGGTCGGACGCTCCAGCCTGCTGACGAACACCACCGGCGGTTCGAACGGCATCGCCGGCTCGGCCTACCGCGACCCGTTCAACGCGCTGAGCCCGCTGCCCGACGGCACCACGAGCATCCTGTGGTTCACGTACTCGAACAACGGGGTCAACGGCTGGTGGATCCGCATCGCCGCGTGGGGCCTCGTGGCGCTCTTCACCCTCGTGCTCTTCCTGCTCATGCGCAGCCCGTGGGGCCGCGTCGTGAAGGCGATCCGCGAGGACGAGGACGCCGTCCGCTCCCTCGGCAAGAACGTCTACTCGTACAAGATGCAGGCGCTCGTCTTCGGTGGTGCCCTCGGGGCGCTCGCCGGGGTGATCTACGTGCTGCCGAGCTCCGTGCAGCCCGACGCGATGGGCCGTTCGATGACGTTCTTCATCTGGACCGCGCTCATCCTCGGTGGCGCCGCGACCGTCTTCGGCCCGGTGCTCGGGGCGATCCTGTTCTTCGTCGTGCGGCTCTTCGTCCGCACCCTGGCCGGGGACTTCATCCCCGACTCGATCATGAACGCGCAGCAGGCGGAGCAGTTCTCCTACGTGCTCGTCGGCGTCGCGCTCATGCTCCTCATCGTGTTCCGGCCACAGGGACTCCTGGGCAACAAGAAGGAGCTGTCGTTCAGTGTCTGAGACCTACACCCACACGAAGTCCGACCCGATCCTGACCGTCGACGGCGTCACCCGGCACTTCGGCGGCATGACGGCGGTCGACGTCGACCACCTCGAGGTGCAGCGCGGGACCATCACCGCACTCATCGGGCCGAACGGCGCCGGCAAGACGACGTTCTTCAACCTGCTCACCGGGTTCGACAAGCCGAGCCCCGGTGCGACGACCCGCTTCAACGGCGACACGCTGCAGAAGACGAGCGCGACGCACATCGCGAACAAGGGCATGGTGCGCACCTTCCAGCTCACGAAGGCGCTGAGCCGCCTCACCGTGATGCAGAACATGCTGCTCGGCGCCCGCGACCAGCCGGGCGAGAACTTCTTCGTCGGCCTGGTCCCGGCACTCTGGCGGAAGCGCGAGCGCGAGATCACCGCGAAGGCCGAGGACCTGCTCGCGCGCTTCAAGCTCCTCGAGAAGAAGGACGACTACGCGGGCTCGCTCTCCGGCGGTCAGCGCAAGCTGCTCGAGATGGCCCGCGCGCTCATGTCCGACCCGACGATGATCATGCTCGACGAGCCGATGGCCGGCGTGAACCCCGCGCTCACCCAGTCGCTGCTCGGGCACATCCAGTCCCTGCGCGACGACGGCATGACCGTGCTCTTCGTCGAGCACGACATGCACATGGTCCGGCACATCTCGGACTGGGTCGTCGTGATGGCCGAGGGCAAGGTCGTCGCCGAGGGGCCGGCGGACACGGTGATGGACGACCGCGCCGTCATCGACGCGTACCTCGGTGCGCACCACGACACCGACCTGGGCGACGACTCGCTCCTCACCGAGGAGACCTACGAGGAGCTGGCCGAAGAGGTGGCGGAAGAAGAAGCGGCGGACGACCACCCCAGGGCGGACGACCACCGCAAGCAGGACGAGCAGGAGGCGACCCGATGACCGACGCACCGAACGCAGCGGACGCGAGCCGCGCCTCCAGTCCGGCGACCGGCGCGACCGGCGCGACCAGCCCGACGGGCGCGACCGCGACGATCGACCGTGGCGAACCCGTCCTCACCGCGAAGAACCTCGTCGCGGGGTACCTGCCCGGCGTCAACATCCTCAACGGCTGCGACCTCGACTGCTACCCGGGCGAGCTCATCGGCATCATCGGCCCGAACGGCGCCGGCAAGTCGACGCTCCTCAAGGCGCTGTTCGGCCTCGTCTCGATCCGCGAGGGCTCGGTGTCCCTGCAGGGCGAGGACATCACCAACCTCAAGGCGAACAAGCTCGTGCAGGCCGGCGTCGGCTTCGTGCCGCAGACGAACAACGTGTTCCCCTCGCTCTCGATCGAGGAGAACCTGCAGATGGGCCTGTACCTGCGCCCGAAGAAGTTCGCCGAGCGGCTCGAGGTCATCTACGACCTGTTCCCGGTCCTCGGCCAGCGGCGCACCCAGCGGGCGGGCTCCCTGTCCGGTGGTGAGCGGCAGTCGGTCGCGATGGCCCGCGCGCTGATGATGGACCCGAAGGTGCTGCTGCTCGACGAGCCCTCGGCGGGCCTGTCGCCGGTGCGTCAGGACGAGACCTTCATCCGCACACGCCGGATCAACAAGGCCGGGGTGTCGATCATCATGGTCGAGCAGAACGCGCGACGCTGTCTGCAGATCTGCGATCGTGGGTACGTGCTCGACCAGGGGAGGAACGCGTACTCGGGCACCGGGCGCGAGCTCGCCGACGACCCGAAGGTCATCGAGCTCTACCTGGGGACGCTCGCCAAGGACGTCGACTCCGCTCGCTGAGCGGGGTCGACCCGCGGGTACTGCTGTGGGGGTGGTACCCGCACCCCGACGGGGCCGCGCAGGCTGCTGATGCGCCGCGCGGCCCCGTCCTCATGCCCGGGCGGTCTGCGGGTCGTCGGGTGGTCTCCAGGCCGCGGGTCGGGCGTCGCGCCGGGACGCCGGCGTGTCAGCGGGACGCCGCGGTCGCGCCGGGACGCCGCGGGATCCGGGTGCGTCCCGCGTCGTCGGCGGCGTCTCGCGTCGACACCGGCGTCCCGCGTCCGCCGCGCCCCCACCCGCGGCCGGTCTGGAGGCACGACCCACCCCCGCCCCGCCGCGCCCGTCGGCACGCCACCGGCTCCCCTCCGTCGGCTAGCGTGACGCACGTGCGCACCCCCGGTCCCCTCGTGCTCGACGCCCTCGTCTGGGTCGTATTCGCGGTGCTCTTCGTCGGTGCCGCCCTGCTGGTGAAGGTCGCGGCCGCGCTCCTCGTGGTGCTGATCGTGCTGGCGCTCCTGCTCGGGCTCGTCCTGCGGGCGCTCCGGAAGCGACGGGCACGACCCCGGCGGTGACGAGGTCCCGGCGGTGACGACCCCGGTGGACATCCCGGTGACGACCCGGCGACGATCCCGGCGGTGACGCCCGCGGCAGCGACGATCGCGGTCACGACGCCCCCGTCCGACGGGTCCCGCTGCACCGTCCACCCGTCCCACTCCCGGACCCCGCCCGCTAGGCTTGCCCGGTGACTGAAGTCGAGATCGGTGCAGGCAAGCGCGGCCGTCGGGCCTACGCGTTCGACGACATCGCGGTGGTCCCCTCGCGGCGCACCCGTGACCCGCACGACGTGAGCGTGCAGTGGTCGATCGACGCGTTCACGTTCGCGTCGCCGATCCTCTCGGCGCCGATGGACTCGGTGTCCTCGCCGGCGACGGTCATCCAGATGGGCAAGCTCGGGATCCTCGGCGTGCTCGACCTCGAGGGCCTGTGGACCCGGTACGAGGACCCGACCCCGTACTACGACGAGATCAAGACCCTCACCGACGGCAACGTCACGAAGCGCATGCAGGAGATCTACTCCGAGCCGGTCAAGGCCGAGCTGATCACCGCACGCCTGGCCGAGATCCGCGCCGCCGGGGTCCCGGTCGCCGGGTCGCTCAGCCCGCAGCGCACGCAGGAGTTCTCGCAGACGGTCGTCGACGCCGGTGTCGACCTGTTCGTCATCCGCGGTACGACGGTCTCGGCGGAGCACGTCTCCCAGAACCAGGAGCCGCTCAACCTCAAGAAGTTCATCTACGAGCTCGACGTGCCGGTCATCGTGGGCGGCGCCTCGACGTACACCTCGGCGCTGCACCTCATGCGCACCGGAGCAGCCGGCGTGCTCGTCGGCTTCGGCGGTGGCGCTGCCTCGACGACCCGCGCCGCGCTGGGCATCCACGCGCCGATGGCCACGGCGGTCGCCGACGTCGCCGGTGCCCGTCGCGACTACATGGACGAGTCCGGCGGCCGCTACGTGCACGTCATCGCGGACGGCGGGCTCGACACCGCCGGTGACGTCGTCAAGGCGATCGCCGTCGGTGCCGACGCGGTCATGCTCGGCACGGCGCTGGCCCGCGCGACCGAGGCCCCCGGCGGCGGCTTCCACTGGGGTGCCGAGGCGCACCACTCCGAGCTGCCCCGCGGTCGCCGGGTCGAGGTCGGCCAGATCGCTCCGCTCGAGAACGTGCTGAACGGCCCGACCCCGTCGTGGGACGGCCGCGCGAACCTGGTCGGCGCACTGCGTCGCTCGATGGCCACCACCGGATACTCCGACGTCAAGGAGTTCCAGCGAGTAGAAGTGGTCGTGGCGCCGTACCACCAGCAGTGACGGTGGCACCCGTGCTCCCGCGCGGGTGACGCCTCGGCGCTCCCGTGCGCGGAGGCCGGCTCCGTGCGCGCAACCCGCACGGAGGCGACGATGGCCAAGCCAGCCAGCAGCACCACGCAGACCAGCACGGACGCGACGACCGCAGGTGCCGAGAGCACCGTCAACGGCGCTCCGGGAGCGACGTCCACGGGCGTCGGCTTTGACCCGTCCACGAAGCTCGGACCGGACGAGCGTGCCGCGGCGATCGAAGCGCTGAAGACGAAGGAGCTCGACGTCCTGGTCGTCGGCGGCGGCATCGTCGGCGGCGGCAGTGCGCTCGACGCGGTCACCCGCGGCCTGAGCGTCGGCATCGTCGAGGCCCGTGACTGGGGTTCGGGCACGTCGAGCCGCTCCTCGAAGCTCGTGCACGGTGGCATCCGCTACCTCGAGCAGCTGAACTTCGCGCTCGTCCGCGAGGCGCTCATCGAACGCGGCCTGCTGCTGCAGCGCATCGCCCCGCACCTGGTGAAGCCCGTGCGCTTCCTCTACCCGCTCAACCACCGCGTGTGGGAGCGCTTCTACATCGGCATCGGCATGGCGATGTACGACGTCTTCAGCTGGTCGGGCGGCCGTCCGCCCGGCGTCCCGCACCACCGGCACCTCAGCCGCAAGCAGGTGCTGAAGAACATGCCGGGCCTGAAGAAGGACGCCTTCGTCGGCGGCATGACCTACTACGACGCCCAGGTCGACGACGCCCGCTACGTCGCGTCGCTCGTGCGCACCGCCGCGTCGTACGGCGCCCACGCCGCGAGCCGGGTCCGCATCGAGGGCTTCATCAAGGTCGGGGAGCGTGTCGTCGGGGCGCACGCACACGACATCCAGACCGGCGAGAAGTTCGACATCCGGGCGAAGCAGGTCGTGAACGCGACGGGCGTCTGGACGGACGACACCCAGGCGATGGTCGGCACCCGCGGGCAGTTCAAGGTGCGGGCGTCGAAGGGCGTCCACCTGGTCATCCCGCGCGACCGCTTCCAGTCGAACACCGGCATGATCCTCCGCACCGAGAAGAGCGTCCTCTTCGTGATCCCGTGGGGCCGGCACTGGCTCGTCGGCACGACGGACACCGACTGGAACCTCGACAAGGCGCACCCGGCGGCGACGGCGGCGGACATCGACTACATCCTCGAGCACGTGAACAAGGTGCTCGCGGTGCCGCTCACCCGCGAGGACGTCGAGGGCGTCTACGCCGGCCTCCGACCGCTGCTCGCGGGGGAGTCGGACCAGACGTCGCAGCTCAGCCGCGAGCACGTCGTCGCGCACACCGCCCCGGGCCTGGTGGTCGTCGCGGGTGGCAAGTGGACGACCTACCGCGTGATGGGCAAGGACGCCATCGACGAGGCGGTGGCCGCCATGGACGGGAAGATCCCGGAGTCGACGACCGAGGACATCCCGCTGGTCGGCGCCGAGGGCTACCCGGCCGCGTGGAACCGTCGCGGACGGACCGCGAGGCAGTTCGGCGTGCACAAGGTCCGGATCGAGCACCTGCTGAACCGGTACGGCACGCAGGCGACCGAGGTGCTGCAGCTCGTGGAGCAGGACCCGTCGCTCGCCGAGCCGCTGCCGCAGGCGGACGACTACATCGGCGCCGAGGTCGTGTACGCCGCCTCGCACGAGGGGGCCCTGCACCTGGAGGACGTCCTCGCCCGTCGCACCCGGATCTCGATCGAGGCGTGGGACCGCGGAGAAGAGGCGGCCCCGGTCGCCGCCAAGCTCATGGCGGGTGTCCTCGGGTGGGACCAGGAGACGACCGAGCACGAGGTGTCGAACTACCTGAAGCGCGTCGCCGCCGAGCGCGAGTCGCAGCTGCAGCCCGACGACGAGTCGGCCGACCGGGTGCGGCTCGAGGCGCCGGACATCGCGTTCGGCTTCGACGAGGACGACGTCGTCGTCGGCGGTGGCCGCTCGAGCGGCGCCGAGGGCGCGAAGGCGACCGACGAGCAGGTCGAGGGCGAGAAGACGAGCGAACCGCGGTAGGCGACGGACGGGAGGCGCGTGGCGGCCCGCCCCGTGCCTCCCGTCCGTCCCTCCCGCGGAACACAACGTCGGCGGTTCCTCGCAGCGCTACACCGCTGCGAGCCGTCGCCGACGTTGCGTGTTGCGGGTGCGGACAGCGGTGAGGAACAGGACGACCGGGATCGCGACGAACGCGGCGAGGCTCGTCAGGTACAGCACGCCTGCCCAGATCGTGTGCGCGCCGCCGCTCGTGCCGAACGTGTCGGCGACGTCCATGCCGAGCCAGAACCCCGACTGGAATGTCGCGAGCGCGCCCGCCGCGAGGACGCCGAGGTGCATGACCGCGACCACCGTCGCGGGCAGCCGTGCCGCGAGCCCGACGACCGACGCGGCGAGGGCCAGGACCACCCCGATCGACGCGACGACCACGACGCCCCGGACGTCACCGGCGACGGAGAACCCGGCAGCCCCGACGCGGGCGTGGATCTCGGGCAGGGTCGCCCCGGGCACCGCCGCGAGCGGATCGAGCACGAGCGCGTTGACGGCCAGCAGTGCCGCGTACGCCGCGACGACCACCACCCCGACGACGGCGACGACGATGCGGACGGCCCCGCGTGTGTTCCCCATGCCACGACCGTAGCGTGCGGAATGGCCGGAGCGACCCGGTGGTTATCATCGGGGTACTCACCAAGGGAGCCATCATGGTCGACGTCCATCGCGTCAAACTCCCCGGAGTCGGCGTGCTGCACAGCTTCTACACCGACGACGGTGGCAAGTGCGGTGTCATCACGCACCGATCGGGGCACTCCGACCTCATCTCGTTCGCCGACGTCTCCGACGGCGCGGACAAGTCCGAGAAGGTCTCGCTCCGTCTGAGCGAGGACGAGGCGCACACCCTCGCCGAACTGCTCGGCGGCACCCGGATCACCGAGGGCCTCGACAAGCTCGACGAGATCCCCGGCCTGTCCATCGACTGGTTCAGCGTCGACTACGAGGACGCCATCGCCGGCAAGCCCCTCGGTGACCTGCACGACTCGGGCTTCATCGGCCTGACCGTCGTCGCGGTCGTCCGCGGCGACAGCGCGAACCCCGCGCCCTCGCCCGACTTCGTCGTGTTCCCCGGTGACACCATCGTCGTCGCCGGCGCACCAGAGAAGGTCGCCAAGGCGTTCTCCTTCTACCGCAGCGGTCAGCTCGCGGCCGCGGCCGCCGAGGCGCCGCCCGGGAGCTAGCGGATGCACCTGGGTGGTGAGCTGCTGACCATCGGCGGCCTGTTCATCATCGCCTACGTCCTCGGACGCCTGGGCAAGACCATCGGCCTGCCCGCCATCCCGATCTACATGGTGGTCGGGCTCATCGCGAGCCCGCACACCCCGTGGATCGGTCTGAACGTCGAGTCGCACACGATCGAGCTGATCGCGACGTTCGGCCTCATCCTGCTGCTCTTCAACCTCGGGTTGGAGTTCGACCAGGAGGAGTTCTACGGCAACGCCGGGAAGCTCCTGGTCTCCGGCGGGACCTACGTCGCGATCAACATGGGGATCGGCTTCGCGTTCGGGTTCTCGCTCGGCTGGGGGACCCGTGAGGCCCTGATCATCGCGGGCATGACGGCGACCTCGTCGAGCGCGATCGTGACGAAGCTGCTCATCGAGCTGCGGCGCCTCGCCAACGACGAGACCCCGATGATCCTCGGCGTCACCGTGATCGAGGACGTCTTCATCGCCATCTACCTGGCGATCGTCTCCGTCGTGCTCTCCGGCGACACGAACCTGTGGGCCGTGGTCGGCAAGCTCGCCCTCGCCTTCGGGTTCCTCGTCGTGATGTTCACCCTCGCCCGGTTCGCCGGCAAGTGGGTGTCGAAGATCTTCGCGACCCGCGACGACGAGCTGTTCACCGTGCTGTTCTTCGGCCTCGCGGTGATGTTCGGCGGCATCGGCGACCTGCTCGGCGTGACCGACGCCATCGGGGCGTTCGTGATCGGCCTGCTCTGCGGTGCGACCCGCTACCGGGACCGCATCGAGCAGCTCGCCCTGCCGATGCGCGACGTCTTCGCTGCGTTCTTCTTCGTGAACTTCGGCCTGGGTCTCGACCTGTCGACCTTCGGCGAGGTGCTCTGGCCCGTCCTCGGCGCCATCGGCATGACGGTCGTGCTGAACGCCGTCGCCGGGCAGATCGTCGCCCGGATGAACGGCTTCGACGTCCAGCAGGGCATCAACACCGCGGTCATCCTGGTGAACCGTGGCGAGTTCGCGCTCATCCTCGCGACGCTGTCGGCTGCCGCCGGCCTGGAGGCGCGGATCACCGCCTTCGCGGGCCTCTACGTCCTCGTGATGGCCGTCCTCGGTCCGCTGCTCGCCGTGAACTCGGACCGCATCGGCCGCCTCGTGGTGCGTCCGGCCCGGGTGGCGCGGCTGCGCCAGCGCCTGCGTGCGCGGCTCGGTCGGCGCGGGGCCGGCGCGGTCCCGGCGGGGCCGGCCCTCGACGAGGCGATCGACACTGCCGCCGAGGCCGCCGTGGCCGACCAGGACGCCGCGGCAGCCGCCCGTCGTGCCGAGCGTGACCGGCAGTTCGCCGAGGAGTTCGCCCTCGTGGAGGCTGCGGGCAGGGAAGAGCGCGAGAATGGGTCACCGGAGCCGACGACGAGCGAACCCGTGACGTCGCCGGTGGACGTCCCTGCCGAGCGCCCGAAGCGCCCGGTCCGCCAGCGCGATCCGGAGTACTGATACAGATGTGGGCCTTAGCCCGACGACCGAGGTGGATCGCACTGCTCCTGCTGGCGCTCGTGCTCGCGGGGGTCTTCGCCGGCCTCGGCAAGTGGCAGCTCGAGCGGAGCATCGCGAACGGCAAGCCCCTGCCGGCGACGACCGAGACCCGCAAGTCGCTCGACGACGTCACCGCGCCCGGACGTGCGGCGTCGGAGAACATCGCGGGGCAGCGCGTCACCGTCACCGGCACGTTCGTCGCCGGCGACACCACGATCCTGACCGGACGCTCCGGCGGCGGTACCTACCAGGCGATCGGGCACCTCGTCGACACCGAGACCGGCGCGAGCCTGCCGGTCGTCATCGGGTGGGCGGACCAGCGGCGTCAGGCCGAGGCGGGAGGTGAGCGCCTGACGGACGGCCAGGAGCTCACGGTGCAGGGCCGCTACTACCCGGCGGAGTCCCCGGACCAGGACGCCTACAGCAAGGGCGAGTACTCCGCCGTGGCGCCGGCCCGGTTCGTGAACACCTGGAGGGCCTTCGACGACCGGATGTACATCGGGTACGTCGTCGCGGACGGCACCACCGCGAAGGCCGCCGACCTCGGCACCATCGCCGACCGTGCCCCGACGCGCGAGGTCCGCTTCGACTGGCTCAACCTCTTCTACGCGATCGAGTGGGTCGTCTTCGCCGGGTTCGCCGTCTTCCTCTGGTACCGGTTCGTGAAGGACGCCTGGGAGCGCGAGCAGGAGGACGCCCGCGAGGCCGCCGCGGTCGCGGGCACCGACGCCGTCTCGGGCACCGACGCCGCCTCGGGCACCGACGTCGCCTCGGGCACGGGGGAGCCCGCCGAGTCCGCTCCGGCGCGACGGTAGGATCGACTGCATGGTCCTGACCGTCCGCACGCGTGACATCCCGAAGATCCCGGGCGCGGTGAAGTGGTACCGCGTCTCCGCGTACATCACCGGCGTGCTGCTGCTCGCGCTGGTGATCGAGGTCATCATCAAGTACACGCCGCTGCAGCTCGAGATGCAGCTCGGCAACGGCCCGTTCTTCGTGCCCAACGGCACCGCGGGCGAAGCACCCGGCACGTTCAACCTGTCGATCGCGATCCTCATCGCGCACGGCTGGCTCTACGTGCTGTACCTGTTCACGGACTTCCGCCTGTGGAGCATCATGCGCTGGAGGCCGTCGCGCTTCCTGCTCATCGCCCTCGGCGGCATCATCCCGTTCATGTCCTTCGTGGTCGAGCACCGCATGCAGCAGAAGGCCATGGACACCTACCACGAGCTGACCGCTGCCCAGCAGCGTGAGAAGGAGGCCGCTCGGTGAGCGAGACCGAACAGCGCCCCGTCCTGGTCGTCGACTTCGGCGCCCAGTACGCCCAGCTGATCGCACGGCGCGTGCGTGAGGCGAACGTCTACAGCGAGATCGTCCCGCACTCGATCACGGCGGACGAGGTCCGCGAGAAGGACCCGGCAGCGATCGTGCTGTCCGGAGGCCCCTCGTCCGTGTACGAGGACGGCGCCCCGTCGCTCGACGGCGAGATCCTCGACCTCGGTGTCCCCGTGCTCGGCATCTGCTACGGCTTCCAGGCCATGGCGAAGTCGCTCGGCGGCGAGGTCGCGCACACCGGCCTCCGCGAGTACGGCGCCACCGACGTGACCGTCTCGGGCACGGACAGCGTCCTGCTCGGTGACCAGCCGGCGTCCCAGGTCACCTGGATGTCGCACGGCGACTCGGTGGCGAAGGCCCCGGAGGGCTTCGAGGTCCTCGCGTCGAGCGCCTCGACCCCGGTCGCCGCGTTCGCGTCCGACGAGCGCAAGCTCTACGGCGTGCAGTGGCACCCCGAGGTGAAGCACTCCGCGTACGGCCAGGCCGTGCTCGAGAACTTCCTGCACCGCGCGGCCGGCCTGCCCGGCGACTGGAACTCCGCGAACGTCATCGAGGAGCAGGTCGCCCGCATCAAGGAGCAGGTCGGGTCGGCACGGGTCATCGCGGGGCTCTCCGGCGGGGTCGACTCCGCCGTGGCCGCTGCCCTGGTGCACAAGGCCGTCGGCGACCAGCTGACGTGCGTCTTCGTCGACCACGGGCTCCTGCGCGCCGACGAGCGCAAGCAGGTGGAGGAGGACTACGTCGCCTCGACCGGTGTCCGCCTGGTCACGGTCGACGCGGAGCAGCAGTTCCTCGACGCCCTCGCCGGTGTCAGCGACCCCGAGCAGAAGCGCAAGATCATCGGGCGCGAGTTCATCCGCACGTTCGAGGCGGCGGCCGAGGCCCTCGTGCTCGAGGCCCGCGCGGACGCAGCCGGTTCGGACTCCGACGCCGGTCAGGTCGAGTTCCTCGTCCAGGGCACGCTCTACCCCGACGTGGTCGAGTCCGGCGGCGGTTCCGGCACGGCGAACATCAAGTCGCACCACAACGTCGGCGGTCTGCCCGAGGACATGACGTTCAAGCTCGTCGAGCCGCTGCGCACCCTGTTCAAGGACGAGGTCCGTGCCGTCGGTCGCGAGCTCGGGCTGCCCGAGGTCATCGTCGGCCGCCAGCCGTTCCCCGGCCCGGGCCTCGGCATCCGCATCGTCGGCGAGGTCACGAAGGACCGCCTCGAGCTGCTCCGTGTGGCGGACAAGATCGCGCGTGAGGAACTCACCGCGGCCGGCCTCGACGAGGAGATCTGGCAGTGCCCGGTCGTCCTGCTCGCCGACGTCCGCTCCGTGGGCGTCCAGGGTGACGGCCGCACCTACGGCCACCCCATCGTGCTCCGTCCGGTCTCCTCCGAGGACGCCATGACGGCCGACTGGACGCGCCTGCCGTACGACATCCTGGCGAAGATCTCGAACCGCATCACGAACGAGGTCCCCGACGTGAACCGCGTCGTGCTCGACGTCACGAGCAAGCCGCCGGGGACGATCGAGTGGGAGTAGTCGCTCCCTGACGCCCGAGGGCCCGGTACGCGCTGCGTGCCGGGCCCTCGTCGCGTCCGCCCTCGTCGCGTCCGCCCTCGTCGCGTCAGGGCGTCGTGGTGGGCGCACGACATGCCGCCGTCGATCGTTCCGGTCGCACGACATGCCGTCGGCACCGAAGTCGAGCGGCAAGTCGTGCGACGAGAGCGGCGCGGTACGAGGCGACCTACCGCGGACGGTGGGGCCTCCCGGAGGACGGGCGCCGAGCACCGGCCCCGGGGACGACGAAGGGCCCCGGCGCGTGCCGGGGCCCTTCGGTCGATCGGGTGCGTGCTACTCGCGGTTGCTCGCGAGCAGGGCGAGGATGCGCAGGATCTCGATGTACAGCCACACCAGGGTGACGATGAGGCCGAACGCCGCGGTCCACGCGTAGATCCGCGGGGCGCCGCGCTGGACACCGGTCTTGATCTGGTCGAAGTCGAGGATCAGCGAGTACGCCGCCATGAGGACCACGAAGACGCCGATCAGGACACCCCACGGGATGCCGAACAGGAAGCTCGGCTCGCTGCGGAGGCCCTGCGCCCCCGAGGTCACGCCCGTGAACATCAGGACGAGGTTGACCAGCGAGAAGGCCAGGTACCCGACCATCGCGATGAGGAAGAACCGCGTCAACTTGGGGGTGGCGCGGACCTTGCCCGACGAGAACAGCAGCAGGGTCACGGCGAAGACGCCGAGTGTGCCGAACACCGCCTGCGCGACGATGCCGTCGGACTGCGCGTTGAACGCGGCGGAGATACCACCGACGAACAGGCCCTCGAAGAACGCGTACGCCAGGACGAGCCCCGGCGACGGCTTCTTCTTGAACGTGTTGACGAGCGCCAGCACGAAGCCGACGATCGCGCCGACGATCCAGACGATCGGCGGCAGGTTCCAGCCGGCGACGGCACCGACGAGGAGCACGCCGAACGCGAGGAGCGTCTTGACGATGGTGTCCTCGTACGACATGCGGTCGGTGTCGACCGGGCTCGCCGTCGGGCGGTCGTACATGTACTGCAGCTGCTCGGGCGTCATGCCGCCCTGCTGCGGGTACTGCCCCTGCTGCGGGGTGCGTCCCCAGCCCGCCTGCTGCTGACCAGCGCCGGCGCCCCAGGCGTTGCGGCCCTGGTCGTTGAAGGCGGGGGACTGGTCGAAACCGGGCTTGAAGGCCATGGTGTCCTCTTCCTCGGAGATTTACGTCCTCTCAGCCTAGGGGCGCTTCGTCGCGGAAGGCTGAGGATTCGCGGCGAGCGGAAGCGGGTCCGTCAGGGCCCGACACCAAGGAGCCTATGAGGGCGGTCTGCGTACGCGCCCCGAGGTCGTCGTGAACCAGCCGACCGCCGGACGAGCGCCGACGGGCGGTGGTGGGGCGTGCCTCCCGGCCGGAGCCCACGGACGCAGTCCGGACCTGTGGGTACAGCCATGCGACCAGCGCGACCGAGATCACCATCAGCAGCAGCCAGGCGACGACCTTGGTCGGAGCCACCGGTCGCCAGCCGTCCGTCTGGTCCGGGTAGGTCCAGGCTCCGGCCCAGGTCGCGACGTCCTCCGCCGCCCAGATGAACAGCGCGACCAGGACCATCGCGACCAGGACCGGCATCCGCACCGTCGCGCGGTGCACCCGGACGTGCATCGTCGTGCGCGCGAACAGCGCCACGACCAGTGCGAGCAGCACGTACCGGGCGTCCCACACGAAGTGGTGGCCGAAGAAGTTCGCGTAGATCCCGGCGGCCACGACGACCAGGAGCCACTGTCGCGGCCAGCGGTCGAAGTGCAGGTCGAACAGCCGGACGACCCGGACCATGTACGAGCCGACGGCGCCGTACATGAACCCCGAGAACAGCGGGACGCCGGCGACCACGAGCCAGCCGTCGCTGCCGTACTGCCACGAGCCGACGTGGGTCTTGAAGACCTCCATCACGGTGCCGACCAGGTGGAAGACCAGCACCACGCGGAGTTCCCGCACGGTCTCGAGTCCGAACACGAGCATGCCGACCTGGATCGCCGCGGCGGACACCGTGAGCACGTCGTTGCGGGCGGTGAGCGGCACGGTCGCGTGCACCACGACCATCGTCGCGAGCAGCAGCGCCCCGAACGTGCACGCCCACGCCTGCTTCGCGCCGAACACCAGGAACTCGGTGACGGCGAGTCGGACCGGACGGTGGGGCTGGTGCCCGGCGTCGAGCAGTCGGCGTGCGGCGCGGTCGATGCGGGCTTCGACGGCGGTGGAGAGGTGTCGGACGGTCACGGAGCGACCCTCCGTGCGCCGGCTGGGAACAGGGGCCCCGGGCTGAACGGATGTGTCCACAGGCACACCTGCGGGACACCCGCCGGCAGGCCAGAGCCGCTACCGTTCGGCGCATGACCCGTGTGATCGCCCATCGAGGAGCCTCCGGCCACCGACCGGAGCACTCCCGGAGCGCCTACGAACTGGCCGTCGAGCTCGGTGCCGACGCCATCGAGCCCGACCTCGTGCCGACGAAGGACGGCGTGCTCGTGCTGCGCCACGAGAACGAGGTGTCCGGCACGACCGACGTCGCCGACCACCCCGAGTTCGCGCACCTGCGGACGACGAAGACCGTCGACGGGCAGCGCGTGACGGGCTGGTTCACCGAGGACTTCACGTGGGACGAACTCCGCACGCTCCGGGTACGCGAGCGGCTGCCCCAGCTGCGTCCGGCTTCGGCAGCGCACGACGGCGAGGAGGGGGTGCTCCGGCTCGAGGACCTGCTCGGCATCCTCGACGCGGCCCCGCGCCCGGTCGGGCTCGTCGCCGAGGTCAAGCACGCGCACCACTTCGAGCAGGCCGGGTTCCCGATGGCGCAGCTGCTCGACGACGTGCTCGGCGACGCCGGGTGGCGCGGTGACGACCGGCTGACGGTCGAGTCGTTCGAGAAGACGGTGCTCCGCCAGCTCGGCTCGCTCGGCACGGGTGGTCGGCTCGTGTACCTCCAGGAGGCCCGTGGCAGCGCCGCGGACGAGGTCGCCGCCCACGGGTCGGCGGCTCCCTCGTGGGCGTCGGAGCGCACGGACGCCGCGTTGGCCGGGTTCGCCGCGGAGTTCCACGGGATCAGCGTCGACCTGAAGACCCTGATGGCCGGGGCGGACGGCGTCGCCGTCGACGACCCGCGGCCGGTCCGCAGCGTCATCGTCGAGCGGGCGCACGCCGCGGGGCTCGCCGTCTACACCTGGACGCTCCGTCCGGAGAACCGGTTCCTGCCGGCGCCGCTGCGGCGCGGGGGAGACGTGGCGGCGCACGGCGACTGGGAGCGGTGGTTCACCTCGGTGCTGCGGACCGGGGTCGACGGGGTCTTCGCGGACCACCCGGACCTGGCGGTGCGGGCGCGGTCACTCGTCGTCGGCGGCGGCGCCGCCTGACCCGTCAGCTCCGCTCGTCCGCCCGCGACCGGGGCAGAGTCGCTGCACCGCCGCGGTCCCCTCGGTCGGTCCGCCACGTGGCGATCGCAGCAGCGGCAGCCGCCGAGACCGCGATCAGCAGGCGGAGGGCCGGGAGGGGCGCCCAGGCGTGCGACCAGTACGTCTCGAGCAGCCAGATGCAGAGCGCCGCAAGACCGCCGGCGAGCAGTGCGTGTGCGACGACGTGCACGCCGCGTCGGGCGGAGATCCGGGCGAGCGCCCAGCCGAGTGCGTACGTGCACGGGAGCGCCACGATCCCCCCGCCGACGGTCACGAGCCCCGCGACGACGGCGAGGAGGAAGGCGGTGAGGGCGAGCGCGGCCAGGCCCTCGGGTCTCCCGATGCCCCCGTCGGCGAGGAACGACCAGCCGATCCCGAGCGTGATGGTCACGGGCGTCGTGACGAACGCCATCCAGACCCAGCTCCGCTCGACGAGCTCGACGGCGTCACCCGCGGTCCACGTCCTCATGTCCGACAGCATGTCCGCCGTCCGACCCGACCCCGGTCCCGGTGGATCGGAGTGTGTCCCGCGGCCCACGTCTCACAGCCGCTGCGCCTGTCGGAGGGCGCGCCTAGACTGACCCGGTCATGACGATCGTGCTCGACCCCTTCGACCAGTCCCCCGAGCCGGGAACGGGCAACCGCGCCGGCGGGTACGACGACCCGTTCACCGCGGGTCTCAACCCCCAGCAGAAGGAAGCCGTCGAGTACCGCGGCGAGTCCCTGCTCATCGTGGCCGGTGCCGGGTCGGGCAAGACGAGCGTGCTCACCCGACGCATCGCCCTGCTGCTGGCGAACCGCGAGGCCTGGCCGTCGCAGATCCTCGCGATCACCTTCACGAACAAGGCCGCCGCCGAGATGCGCGAGCGCGTGCAGGCCCTCGTCGGCCAGGCTGCCGAGGGCATGTGGATCTCGACGTTCCACTCGGCGTGCGTGCGGATCCTCCGGCGCGAGGCCGAGCGCTTCGGTTTCCCGCAGTCGTTCACGATCTACGACTCGGCGGACTCGCGGGCGCTCCTCAAGCGGATCATCAAGGAGCTCGAGGCGGACTCCCTCGGGCTGACGGTCGGCGCCGCGTCGTCGAAGATCTCGAAGCTCAAGAACGAGCTGCAGGACGTCGACACCTACGCGCGGAACATCAACGTGAACGACCCGCAGGAGGTCATGTTCACCGAGGTGTTCCGGCGCTACACGAACGAGCTCCGCCGGGCCAACGCCTTCGACTTCGACGACCTGATCGGCCAGACGGTCTTCCTGTTCCGCGCCTTCCCCGAGGTCGCCGCGCTCTACCAGCGGCGCTTCCGCTTCGTCCTGGTCGACGAGTACCAGGACACCAACCACGCGCAGTACGCCCTGATCCGCGAACTCACCCGGCCGGTGCCCGTCGAGCAGGTCGACAAGCTCGAGGACGCCGGGCAGCACGTCGCCCGGATGCGGGAAGCCGACGGGTCCATCGCCCCGGCGTCGCTCACGGTGGTCGGCGACTCCGACCAGTCGATCTACGCCTTCCGCGGCGCGGACATCCGGAACATCGTTGAGTTCGAGCGGGACTTCCCGAACTCGAAGGTCATCCTGCTCGAGCAGAACTACCGCTCGACGCAGACGATCCTCGACGCCGCCAACGCCGTCATCGCGAACAACTTCGACCGACAGGCGAAGAACCTGTTCACCGACGTCGGCGCCGGCGACAAGATCATCGGCTTCACCGGGTACACCGGCCACGACGAGGCGCAGTTCGTCGCCGACGAGATCCAGCGCCTGCACGACGAGGGCACGTCCTACCGCGACATGGCGGTGTTCTACCGGACGAACTCGCAGACGCGTGCACTCGAGGAGATCTTCATCCGGTCGGCGATCCCGTACCGGGTGCTCGGCGGCACGAAGTTCTACGAGCGTGCCGAGATCAAGGACGCGATGGCGTACCTGATCACCGTCGCCAACCCGGCCGACCCGCTGTCGCTCCGGCGCATCCTGAACGTGCCGAAGCGCGGCATCGGCGCGGTCACGGAGACGGCGCTGCAGCGCTACGCCGACGAGCACGAGACCTCGATGCGCGAGGCCCTGCGGCACGCCGACGAGCTCGGCTTCGGCCCGAAGGTGCGGAACGCGATCACCTCGTTCGCGGCGCTGCTCGACGACGTCGCCTCGCGCGCCGCGACGCAGCCGGTCGTCGACACCCTGACGCAGCTGCTCGACGGCTCGGGGCTGCTCGAGAACCTGCGGAAGTCGCCCGACGCGCAGGACGCCGCGCGCGCGGACAACATCGACGAGCTCGTCGCGGTGACGCGGGAGTTCCAGAAGAACAACCCAGAGGGGACCCTGTCGGACTTCCTGACCGAGGTCTCCCTCGTCGCGGCGGCCGACGAGCTCGACGACTCGTCCGGAACGGTGTCGCTCATGACACTGCACACCGCGAAGGGCCTGGAGTACGACGCGGTCTTCCTCACCGGTGTCGAAGAGGACCTGCTGCCGCACCGGATGTCCGCGAACGAGCCGGGCGGCCCCGCCGAGGAACGCCGGCTCTTCTACGTCGGCATCACGCGCGCGAAGAAGTCGCTCTTCCTGTCGTTGGCGATGACCCGCGCGCAGTTCGGCGACGTCAACGTGGCGATGCCCTCCCGGTTCCTGCAGGAGATCCCCGAGGGCCTGATCGAGTGGAAGCAGTCCCCGGGCATGGCGAACAGCCGCGGCGGCACCGAGCCCCGCGCACTGAACGCTCGTCGCGGCGGCGGCCCCGGTGGCTTCGGCGGCGCAGGCTCGGGCGGCGGCGGGTACCGCGGCGGCGGTGGGTTCTCGGGCGGCTCCTACGACCGCGCGGCCGCGGCGGCGAAGACCCGTCCGAAGACCGAGTGGGCGAACCGGGTGTCCGGGCAGGTCCGCGACAACGGCGACATGGAACTCGTCGCCGGCGACCGCATCAAGCACGTCGACTTCGGCGAGGGCACGGTGTCCGCGGTCACCGGGCAGGGCGCCAAGCGCATCGCCGAGATCGCGTTCGACGCCGCGGGACGCAAGAAGCTCCTCATCAAGATCGCGCCGATCGAGAAGCTCTGACCCCACGGGGGTGGTGCCTCAGCGCACCATCCGGACCGCGTCGAGCCCGTACGGCCCGATCGCTTCGTGCTTGACCGTGCCGTCGCGCTCGAAGCCGTTGCGTCGGTAGAACGCCTCGGCCCGGGGGTTCCCGTCGGCGACCCAGAGGAACGCGGGGCCGGAGCCGACGGCGGTGTCGAGCAGCGCCTGTCCGGCGCCCGATCCATGGTGCTCGGCGAGGACGTAGATGCCCTCGAGCTCGCGGTCGCGCGGGCGCTCGCCGCGGCCGGGGCCGGCCGAGGCCCAGCCGATCACCGTGTCACCGTCCGAGGCGACGAGCACGTCGACGTCGGGCTCGGCGATGATCCCGCGCCACCGAGCTGCGCGGGCGTCGACGTCGAGCGCGGCGAGGAAGTCGGCGGGCAGCAGGTGGGCGTACGCCTCGCGCCACGCCTGCACGTGCACGGCGGCGATCGCGTCGGCGTCCTGCACGTCGGCCGGTCGGACGGTGAGCGCGTGCGGGGTCCCCATCCGACGACGCTACCGCGGCCCCGGCCTCCGGCGTCGAACCACGTTCCCGACGTCGAACCAGCGCCGGCGGCTGGTTCGATGTCGGATCCGTGGTTCGACCTGCGCCAGCACGACGCGGAGAACGGCGCCGCGCCTACGGCTGCAGCCGCGCCACGTCCCAGCCGTCGCCGGCGCGGACGTACTGCAGCCGCCGGTGCATGCGGTCACGGCTGCCCTGCCAGAACTCCACCACGTCGGGCTCGAGCCGCCACGCCACCCAGCCCTCGGGGCGCGGCACGTCGTCGTCGCTCTCGTCGAGCAGCACGTTCGCGTCGTCGATCAGGTCCTGCAGCGTCCGCGGTTCGAGCACGTCCGACTGGTCGGCGATCGCGGTCGCGGCGCGGGACTTCGGCGACCGGTCGGCGAACAGGGCGTCGGACTCCTCGTCGGACAGCTGCACGGCCCGGCCCTCGAAGCGCAGCTGCTGCATGCTCTCACGCCAGTACACCTGCAGCGCGGCGTGCGGGTTCTCGGCGAGCTGCCGACCCTTCGGGCTCAGCGTCGAGGTGCCGAACACCAGCCCACGGTCGTCGAGCCGCTTCACGTCGACGGTGCGGGCGGAGACCCGGCCGTCGGCGCCGGCGGTCGCGAGGGTCATCGACATCGGCTCGGAGACCTCGCGGTCGGCGGCGCCGTCGAGCCAGGCCCGGGCGACGTCGAACGGCGACGCGGGCGGTGCGTCGAACTCGGGCAGGTGCAGGGAGTCGTCACTGGAGAGCGAACTGGACATGCCCCCACCCAACCGCGCTCAGTCGGTCCACGTCCAGGTCGCCGGGGGACGCCCGCCCCGCGCGGTCGACGTCGGCGCTGCGTCGGTCCGCACGAGCGCGGGGTTCGTCCGGAGTGCCCGGTTGAGGTTGCCGGCGTCCGGGGCCGTCCCGTGGAGCGCCGTGTGCAGTGCCGCGGCGGCACTCGTCGGGAACACGTCCCCGAGCAGCGCGCGCGTCATCGGGACGTCCCGCCACAGCCGGGTGCGCACCTGGTCGACGGCGGCGCGCACGATCGCGTCGTGGTCGAACGGGAGGCCCAGGTCGCCCTCGGCGAGCGGCCGCCACACCGCGGGCCCCCCGTCCGCCCCCGGGTCGGCTGCCCCCACCACCGCCACGAACGCGATGCTGATGGCGGTGTCGCGCGGGTCGCGGGACGGCCCGTCGAACGCGCCGACCTGCGCGAGGTGCCGCACCGCGCCGTCGCCGATGCCGGCCTTGGTGCGCAGGGCGCGCCGTGCACCGTCGGCGAGGCGTTCCGCAGCGTCCAGGAGGACGCCGGGCAGTGCCTCCCGGCCGACGTACGGGTCGTACGCCCGACGCGCGGTGGCGACTCCCAGGCCTTCCGCCACCGAGAACGACACCGGGACGACGTCGATCGCGATGAGCGGCTGGTCGCGGGCCGCCGTGGGGGCGTCGGTCACGCCGACGCCCGACGGGCGGCTCGGGCCGCGCGCTCGGTGCGGAGCACCTCGCGGACCTCGGCGAACGACTGGTGCACCTGGAAGCGGCCGTCGATCCAGACGGGCTGGAGCAGGCTGGTCGCCTCGTCGTCGGGCGTGGCCTGGTCGGTCTGCCGGATCTCCCCGGTCTCGTCGCGGTGCAGGGCGATGCGGCCCTTCGCGCTCTTCTTGCCGCTGCCGGTCTTCGGGTCCTTCTGGATGTCGACCGGTTCGCCGTCCACCAGGGCCCACGTCGCCTTCACGGCGCTGCCGAGGTTGTCGCGGGTCATGTACTGGTACGTGTACGAACCGATCCCGAGCACGATGTTGTCGCTCGCGTAGCCCTTGGCGGCGAGGCGCTCGTAGATGCGGCGGGCGCGGTCGAGGGTGATGCTGTCGCCGTAGATGACGCCGATGTGCTGGTCGAGGACCTTGTAGCCGCGCTCGTTGACCGTGTGGCCGAACAGCTCGTCGAGGAGCTCGACGACGCCCTTCTCCTCGTGGCTGCGCGACGGATCGGTCAGTGCGGCTTCGTCGACGCCGTGCACGGTGCCGGTGACGATGTCGACCGGGTCGCCGGAGTCCGGGCGGATGACGAGCTTGCCGTCGCGTGCCGTGATGCGGTCCTTGAGCTGCGGGAGCGTCTCGGTGATCACCCTGAACAGGTCGAAGCCGTCGCTGACCGCCGAGACGATTCCCGTCGGGTAGACGTCGAGGATCTGCGCGAAGGTCTCGAGCTCGCCGTCAACGCCGCGGACGCACATCACGCTGTGCTCGGTGGCGGGGACGCTCGCCGCCACCCAGCCGTTGTCGCCCGGGTAGTAGCGGTCGATGAAGTCGAGCGACGGCATCGAGTCGGTCCCGAGGAACGACAGCAGGTGTCCGGCACCGCCCGCGGCGGCGGACTCGATGCTCGTCTGCCCCCGGAACGAGAAGTCGTGGGCGGCGAAGTCGATGCTCGCCGGGTCGGCACCGGTGCGCTCGGCCCACTCCTCCATCAGGTCGCGGTACTCGAGCGCCTTCGTCGCGACGGTGGACGGGTGCCAGATCGACGCCGACAGGGCGGTCTCGACGTAGTTCGGCAGCCAGAAGAAGTCGTCGAGGGTGTTCTCGACCGTCAGGGTGGCGACGCCGATCGGGGCGAGGGTTCCCTCGGGGAGCGCCCGGATCTCGAGCGGCAGGTACCCGAGACGGTGCAGGGCGCGGACGTGGTCGACACCGATGTGGTTCGGGCCGAAGTAGCCCTGCAGCGCCTGCTCGAACAGTCGGGCGACCTCGTCCTCGTCGGCGGCGAAGAACGGCGCCCACGCCTCGACCAGGTACCGCTGTACGAAGGCCTGCAGCCCGAAGACCACCGCGTGCGTCGACTCGGGCATGTGCGCGTTCGAGCGGTTCGTCCAGTTGATGAGGATCCGGGTGGTGCCCTGCGGGTAGACCTGCCGGTGCGAGTGCTTGTAGCCGTCGACCGCGAGCAGCGGGGCGATCGGGCTCGCGGTGGTGGTGCGGGGCTCGAGGCCCGTCGTCGTGCTGGTGGCTGCGGTGTGCGTCATCGGATCTCCTTCGTGAGGTACGGGCTGAGCGGGACGGTGCGCAGGCCCGGGACGTCCTGCTGCGCGGGGTAGCTGTCGGTGGTGACGATCTCGCCGAAGTGCTCGGCGAGCTGCGGGGCCCGACCGGAGAAGACGCCGTGCGAGACCCAGAGGCCCAGGCGCTCCTTCGGCAGGCCGGTCGCGCCGGCGAGGCCCGCGAACGTGCCGCCGCCGTCGCAGATGTCGTCGACGACGAGCAGCCGACCGGTCTCGGGGAGCGGCTCGCAGGAGAACCCGTCGAGCTTGCCGGTGTCGGGGTCGCGGTGCTTCTCGGCGCGGAACAGGGGGAGTCCGGCGGCCTCGGCCACGAGCGATGCCCGGGCGACCGCACCCTTGTCGGGGGCGATGATGCCGCTGTAGTCGGAGCCGGCCAGGACGGCGTCGTGCACGACCTGCTCGCTCGGCACCACGGTGAGGCGCTCGACCAGCCCCACGATGACGGGCGAGTGCGGGTCGAAGGCGATCACCTGGTCGATGGCGAAACCGTTCAGGACGTCCGCGTAGACCTTCGCCCCGAACGGGAGTCCGCGGTCCTGCCGCGCGCCGGGCAGGTAGGGGACGAGGGCGACCGCGCGTGCGCCGCGCTGCCGGACCGCGTCCGCCCACATGCCGAGCATGATCAGGTCGTCGCCGCTGGTGCCGCGCAGGGTCGCGATCTCGGTGGTCGCCCCCGCGTCGGCGTCGTCCCGGACCTTGAGGTGCGCCTCACCCGCGGGGAACCGCATGGTCGAGAACGTCGGTGTCGTCGGTGTGCCCTGGGCGTCCCAGGTGCTGAGTTCGACTGCCATGACCCGACCGTACCACGGTAATTGTCACTACGACAAGAACTTGTCGGGATCAGGGGGCGTACCGAGCGGCGGTCCGGTGCATGGCCCGCAGCAGCAGCGGTCCCGGGAGCCGGAGCGCCCACCCCGGCACGAGTCCGCGGACCCGGCGGACGAACGCGACGGTGCGCCGGAAGCGCCGCTGCTCGCGCGGCCCCCAGGGGAAGCCGTACGCGGTCCGCAGGGCGTCCGGCAGCATGCCGACGGTGACGATCCGGACGAGCGGCATCGCGGCACGGACCCACAGGGGTGCGAACCGCGGGTGCAGGAGGTCGCGCACGATGCCCCGCGCGTCGTCGGTGACGCGCAGGGAGGGCAGGGTCGCCTCCCAGTGGGCGTCGAACGCGGCAACGGAGTCGAACCAGCCGTCGGCCGGCACGCGCAGGGAGGTCGCGATCGGCGCGTACGCCGCCAGGACCCGTTCGGCGTCATCGTCGGTGAGCGGATCGCCGAACAGCGCGTGCGCCTGCCGCGCGGAGTCGAAGAGGGTCGCGGCCACCCACCGCTGCCGGTCGACCTCGTCGGCGCCGGCGACGGGTCGGTGCGCCCGGTTGACGAAGGCGGTCGCGACGGCAGCGTCGGTACCGGTCCCGATCACGACGGCGTACACGAACATCAGGGTGTGGGCCAGCCGCTGCTGCGGTCGGCGGGCGAAGTCCGAGTGCCGTCGGACCCCGGCCGCGACGACCGGGTCCGCGATCTGCAGCAGGATGGCGCGGCCGCCGGCCGCGACGGGCGTGCTGTCGGCCAGCCACCGACGCAGGTCGCGGTCCGCGACGCGACCAGGTGCCGGACGGGAGGCTCGTGGCCCGCCGGTCGCACCGCTCCCGTCCGCTGTCCGGTCACCGTGGCCGGCGGGGCGGGGGTGGGCGGTGCCTCCCGGCCGACCCGCCGCGCCGTCCCCGGCCGTCCCGTGCCGACCTGTCGTGCCGGTCACGGGCGCGGCCCGGATCGTCGTGGCCGCCGAAGCGGCGCGGTGTCGAGGAGGAGGGCAGCGCCCAGGGCGACCGCGCCGCCGACCAGCGCGCCGACCAGCCATCCGGTGCTCACGAGCGTGCGGCTCGCGGCCGCCAGCAGCGTCACGACCAGCCAGATCGCCGGCAGGGGCCAGCGGTGCGTCGTCGCACCGGTGACCAGGGCCAGCACGACGCCGGCGACGACGAGCGGGAGCCAGGTGATCCCGCCGGTCCGGGCGCCCGAGTGGGCGGCCGCGGCGACGAGCAGCAGGGACGCCAGCGAGAGGAGCCGCGCCAGCGCGGGCGTCGCACGGACACGGTCGCGGACGCCACGGAGCACGGCCCGATCGTACTGGGCCGTGCTCCGTGGGGGTCGTGCGGGCGGGGCGCTCAGAGCGGCTTCGTGCCGAGGTCGCCGCCGAGGTCCGGGCGCTCGGTGTCGTCGTCGTGCTCCCACAGGTCGGGCGACCCCTCGCGCGGGGCGCCACCGGTGGGGCCGTCGTCCGATCCGTCGCCCGGCTGGGGCTCGACGGTCTCACCGGCGACGGCGTCGTTCGTGACGGTCTCGAGGGACTCCTCGGACTCGTCGACCTCGTACGGGCCCACGTGCTCGCGGTCCAGGTCGTCGGTCCGGCGCTCCTGGGCGTCGAAGTCGTCGACGGGGCTGATGCCGGGGTCGCTCATGGTGCAGTCCTTCCGTGGGTGTCGGGCTCCGCCACCGGTGGTCGCCGGAGCCGTCGGGACTCCCTGTGTACGCCGCCCGCCTGATCGGTCGTCCGATCTGCGCACCCCTGGCCCGGTTTCGCGTGCCGTTCACCTGCAGGTCACCTGCGGTCCACGGTCGCGGGGCACACTCGCCGTGCTCGGGGGAGTGGAGCGCGGTCGCCGACGGGTGGTCGAGCGACCGCGCCTTCCCCGCCCGAGCAGCGGCGCGTCGAGCCGCGTGGCGGGTCAGACGCGCTCGAGCAGGTGCCGCTCCTCGACGTCCGCGAGCGCCAGGGTCTTGTACCCGGCGGACTCGAAGAACACCGTCACGCGGTCGTCCTCGGTGCTCATCACGATGCCGTGCCCCCACTGGGCGTGCTGCACGGCGGACTCCGGCGGCCAGGCGTCGTCGTTCGCACCGTCGGCACCGTGCGCGGCCTCGTCGTACGCGGTGCCCGACGTGCAGGTGTCGCAGTTGCCGCAGGGCTCGGCGAGCTCGTCCCCGAAGTACGCGAGCAGGAACTGCCGGCGGCAGCCCAGCGTCTCGGCGAAGCGCCGCATCATCGCGATCCGCGACTGCTCGACCTCCTCCCGCTGCTCCGCCCGCTCCGTGGCGGCCTTCGCCGCGGCGGCAGCCGTCGTCGGGCCGCCTGCGACGCGGGCGACGCCCTCGGAGCCGTCCTCGAGGACGCCGGCCTCGATCAGGGTGTTCACGGCGCGACCGGCCGTCCGCGAGGACAGTCCGGAGGCGGCCGGCAGGGCCGACCGGGCGATCGTCCCCTCGGTGGGGACCGCGTCGAAGACGGCCCGGAGCGAGGCGGGCTTCGGCGTGCCGGTGGCGAAGAAGCGGCGGAGCCCGAGGTCCTCGGAGCGGTAGTGCAGGGTCGCGGTGGCCGGGGCGCCGTCACGCCCGGCTCGCCCGATCTCCTGGTAGTGCGCGTCCACCGACTCGGCGATGTCCGCGTGCAGCACGAACCGGACGTCGGGCTTGTCGATGCCCATCCCGAACGCACTCGTCGCGACGACCACGTCGACGTCGCCGTCGTGGAAGGCGTGCAGCACCGACTCCCGGTCCTTGACGCGCATGCCCGCGTGGTACGGCCGGGCGTCCTTCCCGCGGGCGCGGAGCGCATCGGCGTACTCCTCCGTCTCCTTGCGGGTCGCGACGTAGACGATGCCGGTACCGGTCGCCGCCGCGGCCTGCTCGATCACCGCGTCGCGCTTCTGGTCGGCGTCGCCGTAGCGCTCGACCTCGATCCGGATGCCCGGACGGTCGAACCCCGCGGACAGCACGAGCGGGTCCCGCATGCCGAGGCGTCCGACGACGTCCTCGCGGACCGGGGCCGACCCGGTCGCGGTCAGCGCGACGATCGGCGGGCGTCCCAGGCGCTCGGCGGCCTCACCGAGGGCGAGGTAGGCCGGTCGGAAGTCGTGCCCCCACGACGAGACGCAGTGGGCCTCGTCGACGGCGAGCAGTGAGACGCCGGCGTCGGCGAGACGCTCGACGACGTCGTCCTTGGCGAGCTGCTCCGGCGCGAGGAAGACGTAGCGGACCTCACCCGCGGCGACGGCGTCCCAGGCCTCGTCCACCTCGGCGACGCGCTTGGTGGCGTTGATCGCGACGGCACGCGGGGCGTCCTCGTGGCGCTGGAGCCCGACGACCTGGTCCTCCTGCAGGGCGACGAGCGGCGAGACCACCACGACCAGCCCGTCGAGCGCGAGCCCCGCGACCTGGTAGATCGCCGACTTGCCCGAGCCGGTCGGCATCAGCGCGAGGGCGTCTCGGCCGGACAGGACGGCGTCGATGACGGTGGCCTGGGCGTCTCGGAGGTCCCAGCCGAAGACCTCGGCGGCACGGGTGCGGAGTGCGGTGTCCATCGGGGCCACGCTGCCCCGTGGCACCTGGTGACCCGCACCGGGTCGCGTCCCCCGGCCAGTCCGCCGACCGGTCAGCCGACCGGCCAGCCGGCTCGACGGGCGACGGCTGCGGCGGGGCGGGGGCGGGGCGTGCCTCCAGGCCGCCGTGCAGTCGACACGGGTCGTCCACCCGGCGGCGGTATGGTGGGCGCGGCCGTTGTCTCGACATCGAGCGACCCTCGACGTTGAGTGCGCGACCCGATGACCGATGCCGATCGCACGAACCGTGCGGGAAGAAGAACAGCGTGGATCTTTTCGAGTACCAGGCCAGGGACCTCTTCGAGTCCTACGGCGTCCCTGTGCTGCAGGGCATCACCGCCGACACCCCGGAAGAGGCGAGGGCGGCCGCCGAGCAGATCGGCGGCGTGGTCGTCGTCAAGGCGCAGGTGAAGGTCGGCGGGCGCGGCAAGGCCGGCGGCGTCAAGGTCGCGAAGACCCCGGACGAGGCGTACGAGCACGCGAAGGCGATCCTCGGCCTCGACATCAAGGGCCACACGGTCCAGCGCGTGATGGTCGCCCAGGGCGCGGACATCGCCGAGGAGTTCTACTTCTCGGTGCTGCTCGACCGGGCGAACCGCTCGTACCTGTCGCTCGTCAGCGTCGAGGGCGGCATGGAGATCGAGCAGCTCGCGGTCGAGAAGCCCGAGGCGCTCGCGCGCGTCGAGGTGAACCCGCTGACCGGCATCAACAAGGAGGCGGCGCTCGACATCGCGCGACAGGCGAACTTCCCGTCCGAGCTCCAGGACCAGGTCGCGGACGTGTTCGTGAAGCTCTACGACGTGTTCGCGGGCGAGGACGCCACGCTCGTCGAGGTCAACCCGCTGGTCCGCACCGGCGACGGGCAGATCCTGGCCCTCGACGGCAAGGTCTCGCTCGACGACAACGCCGACTTCCGCCACGAGCAGCACAAGCAGCTCGAGGACACCGCGAGCGAGGACCCGCTCGAGGCCAAGGCGAAGCAGCACGGCCTGAACTACGTGAAGCTCGACGGCGAGGTCGGCGTGATCGGCAACGGCGCCGGGCTCGTCATGTCGACGCTCGACGTCGTCGCCTACGCCGGTGAGCGCCACGGCGGCGTGAAGCCCGCGAACTTCCTCGACATCGGCGGCGGCGCCTCGGCCGAGGTCATGGCGAACGGCCTCGACGTCATCCTCGGCGACCCGCAGGTGAAGAGCGTCTTCGTGAACGTCTTCGGCGGCATCACCGCGTGCGACGCCGTCGCGAACGGCATCGTCGCCGCGCTCGGCATCCTCGGCGACTCGGCGACCAAGCCGCTGGTCGTGCGCCTGGACGGCAACAACGTCGACGAGGGTCGCCGGATCCTGAGCGAGGCGGCGCACCCGCTCGTGACGATCGCCGAGACCATGGACGATGCGGCCGAGCAGGCCGCCGAGCTCGCCGCGGCCGCGGCGTAAGGAGCACCAGAGCAATGTCGATCTTCCTCAACAAGGACTCGAAGGTCATCGTCCAGGGCATCACCGGCGGCGAGGGCACGAAGCACACCGCGCTCATGCTCAAGGCCGGCACGCAGGTCGTCGGCGGGGTGAACGCCCGCAAGGCCGGCACCACCGTCACGCACGGCGACGTCGAGCTCCCCGTGTTCGGCTCGGTCCGCGAGGCCGTCGACACCACGGGCGCCGACGTCTCGATCGTGTTCGTCCCGCCGGCGTTCGCGAAGGACGCCGTGATGGAGGCCATCGACGCCGAGGTCCCCCTCGTCGTCGTCATCACCGAGGGCATCCCCGTGCAGGACTCCGCGGAGTTCTGGGCGCACGCGAAGGCCCTCGGCGGCAAGACCCGGATCATCGGCCCGAACTGCCCCGGCATCATCACCCCGGGCGAGTCACTCGTCGGCATCACCCCGGCGACGATCACCGGCAAGGGCCCGATCGGTCTCGTGTCGAAGTCCGGCACCCTGACCTACCAGATGATGTACGAGCTGCGTGACCTGGGCTTCTCCACGGCCATCGGCATCGGCGGCGACCCGGTCATCGGCACCACGCACATCGACGCGCTCGCCGCGTTCGAGGCCGACCCGGAGACGACGGCCATCGTCATGATCGGTGAGATCGGCGGCGACGCCGAGGAGCGCGCGGCCGACTACATCAAGGCGCACGTCACGAAGCCGGTCGTCGGCTACGTCGCGGGCTTCACCGCACCGGAGGGCAAGACGATGGGCCACGCGGGCGCGATCGTGTCCGGTTCCGCCGGCACCGCCGAGGCCAAGAAGCAGGCGCTCGAGGCCGCGGGCGTCAAGGTCGGCAAGACGCCGTCCGAGACGGCAGCGCTGCTGCGCGAGGTGGTCGCCGCCACGACCGCGTAGTGGTCCGGACGACCCGACGGACGGGAGGCGCGGCGCCGCTGGGCACCGCGCCTCCCGTCCTGCTGTGGACGGTCGGTCAGTCTCCACAGGTGCCGCGCGGCTCGCTCGGCGACCACGGGACGGCACGTACCCTGGCCACGATGAACCGCCTGGGAACCGCACTGCTGGCCGCCGTAGAGGCGATCGTGACGGTCGGCGTGGGCGTCGGGATCGCCCTCGTGCCGCTGACCCTGCTCTGGGGCTTCGAGTACGGGCTGCAGATCGACTGGGACGTCTTCTGGAAGGCCGCGGGCAGCGTCTGGCTCGTCGGCCACGGCGTCGACGTGACCTTCCGGCTCGGCAGCGACGTCGCCGGCGCCTCCGGGGTCCAGGGAGCGGCCGACCCCATCCACGTGACCCTCGCGGCCCTCGGCTTCGCGGTCGTGACCGCCTGGCTGGGCGGGCGCGCCGGACGCCGGTTCGCCGAGACGGAGCACCGGACGACCGGGCTGCTCGTCGGCACCGCCGCCGTCGCCCTGCTCGGGCTCGCGGTCGCGCTGTCGTCCACCTCGGCGGCGTCGGACCCCGTGGTGTGGCAGACCGTCGTGCTGCCCGCGCTCTGGTTCGCGGTGCCCGCCCTGGTCACGAGCGAGGTGTGCCGGGTCCGCCGGGGGTTGCCGGCCGACCCGCTGACACGGCGCGTGCTCGACCAGGTCGACCGGATCCCCGTGCTCTGGCGCACCGTCGCCGGCTTCGCGCTGCGTGCCGGCACCGCGGTCACCGCCGTCGTGGTCGCCGCCGCGGGGGTCGTCGTCGCGTTCCTGCTCGTCACCTCGTTCGCCGAGGTCATCGCGCTGTACGAGCGCTCCCACGCGGGCATCGTCGGGGGCATCGCGCTCACCGTGGGGCAGCTCGCCTTCCTGCCCGACTTCGTGGGCTGGGCGGTCGCCTGGCTGGTCGGACCGGGCTTCGCGATCGGCACCGGGTCGAGCGTCTCACCGATCGGCACGTCGCTCGGGCCGATCCCCGGTGTCCCGGTGTTCGGCGCGCTGCCGGCGTCGGGGCACACCTTCGGGCTGCTCGGGGTGCTCGTCCCCGTCGTCGCCGGGTTCGTGGTCGGCGGACTCATGCGCCCCGCGCTCGTCCGTGCCCTCGGCGCCGACGACACCCCGCTCCGCCGCGCGCTCGCCGGTGTCGCGACGGGGGTCGTGGCTGGCCTCCTGACCGGGGTCGCCACCGGGCTCACCTCGGGTTCGCTCGGTCCGGGGCGGCTCGCCGAGGCCGGACCGGACGGGCTGCTCGTCGGACTCCTCGCGGCGCTCGAGGTCGGGTTGCCCGCCGCGGTGGCACTCGCCGTCGGCAGCGATCTCGTGCGCCTGCCCGAGCGCTCCTGGGGTCGCGAGCGCTGGGTCGAGGCCGGTGACGGTGCTGCTCCGGACGACTCCACCGCCCGCGCCGCTGCCGAGGCGGCGGCGGACGACGTCCGTGCTGGCTCGCTCGTCGCCGCACTGGACGATGCCGGAGCGGGGCGGTCGAGTGCACCCCACCGGTTCACGGTCACCGAGGCGCACGACTCCGTGACCCACGCGACCGCGTCCTCGGCGGCCGGGCCGCACCACGGGGACGACCAGCCGACCGAGACGATCACGGACGACGAGCCCGCGACGGCGGACGCGGCGGCGGACCCGGCAAGGCCCACGCCCACGCCCACGCCCGCGCCCGCGCCCGCGCTCGCGCTCGGGACCGATCGTGCACCTGCGGCCGACGAGCCCGCGCGCAGGGCCGCTGCACCGTCGGTGTCCGAGCCAGAGCCCGAGCGCGAGCAGCAGCGCGAGCCCGAGCGTGACCGTGTCCCCGTGGCCGAACCGGACGACGTCCCACTGCCCGACTGGGCGCGGACGGACGCCGTCGCCGCGGAGCGGGTCGCACCGGGACCGGCCCCGCGTACGCAGCCGTCCCGGGGCGGTGTCAGCGGCCTGCGCGACCGACTGCGCGGCGCCGCCGGCGACGTCCGCGCCCGTGCCGGCGAGCTGCGCGACCGGGTCGGCAGCAGCCACGCACCCCACTCGTCGAACGATCGCTCGGAGCGAGACGAGACGCTGCCGCACGCCCCCGGCACCGAACAGCAGCCGGCGTTCCCGTGGAGCACCGAGGAGTTCGTGGCCGGTCGCGACGACGCCGACGGGTCCCGCGACGCCGAGGACACCCGCCGAGCCCGCACCGCGTCGACGCCGACCGGCGCCGGGGCCCGGTGGGACCAGACCGACCAGATCGCCGAGGACGAGCTGCCCTGGTGGCGCCGGCCGAAGCACGACGCGTAGCGCTCGCCCCACCGCCGCTAGGCTGGTCCCCGTGCTCGAACTGGTCGTCCTGATCTCCGGTACCGGCTCGAACCTCCGAGCCCTGCTCGAGGCGACGACCGACGCCGAGTACCCCGCCCGCGTGGTCGCGATCGGGGCCGACCGCGACGCCGAGGGCCTCGGCCTGGGCGAGGAGTTCGGGATCCCGACCTTCACGGTGCCGTTCTCCCGCTTCGCCTCGCGCGACGAGTGGGGTGCCGAGCTCGCCGCGCAGATCCGCCCGTGGTCGCCCGACCTCCTCGTGCTCTCCGGCCTCATGCGCCTGCTCCCGCACGCCGTCGTGTCCGAGTTCGCCCCCGCGGTCATCAACACCCACCCCGCGTACCTGCCCGAGTTCCCCGGCGCGCACGGCGTCCGTGACGCCCTCGCCGCCGGCGTCGAGCAGACGGGCGCCAGCGTGATCCAGGTCGACGACGGCGTGGACACCGGCCCGATCCTGGCCCAGGAGCGCGTCCCCGTGCTGCCGGGCGACACCGAGTCGACGCTGCACGACCGCATCAAGCCGGTCGAGCGCCGCCTGCTCATCCAGACCATCCTCGACATCGCCAACGGCACCACCGACCTGAAGGGCACCCCGAGCGCATGAGCGTGCACGCCGCCGACCCCAGCCTCTACCGCCACCGCGACGTCGTCCCCGTGCGGCGCGCGCTCATCTCGGTGAGCGACAAGTCCGGCCTGCTCGAGCTCGCCGGAGCCCTGGCCGACGCGGGCGTGGAGCTCGTGTCGACGGGCAGCACGGCCCAGACGATCCGCGACGCCGGGTACGCCGTCACCGACGTGTCGAGCGTGACGGGCTTCCCGGAGTCGCTCGACGGCCGCGTGAAGACCCTGCACCCCGCCGTGCACGCGGGGTTGCTCGCCGATCTGCGGCTGGAGTCGCACGAGCAGCAGCTCGCCGACCTCGGCATCGCCCCGTTCGAGCTCGTCGTCGTGAACCTCTACCCGTTCGTCGAGACGGTCGCCTCGGGTGCCGACAGCGCCACCGTGGTCGAGAACGTCGACATCGGCGGGCCGGCGATGGTCCGCGCCTCGGCGAAGAACCACCCGAACGTCGCGATCGTCGTCTCGCCGTCGTCCTACGCCGAGGTCGTCGAGGCCGTCCGCGCCGGCGGCACCACGCTCGAGCTCCGCAAGCGCCTCGCGGCGCAGGCCTTCGCCCACACGGCCTCCTACGACGCAGCGGTCGCGTCGTACTTCGCGACGGACGTGGTCGCGTCGGACGCCGCCGCCGTCGCGGACCACGCTGCTGCACCCACGGTCGACGGCGACCTCGAGACGCCGGGCTCGTTCGACGAGACGCTCCGGATCGAGGCCGACCTGACCGCGACGCTCCGCTACGGCGAGAACGCGCACCAGGCCGCCGCGCTCTACACGACCGCCGGTGGGGCGGGCATCGCGCAGGCGACGCAGCTGCACGGCAAGGAGATGTCGTACAACAACTACGTCGACGCCGACGCCGCCGTCCGGGCCGCGTACGACTTCGACACCCCCGCCGTCGCCATCATCAAGCACGCCAACCCGTGCGGCATCGCGACCGCGCCGGCCGACGCCGCCGACCCGATCGCCTCGGCACACGCGGCCGCGCACGCGTGCGATCCGCTGTCGGCCTTCGGCGGGGTGATCGCCGCGAACCGTCCGGTCACGAGGCAGATGGCCGAGACCGTCCGCGACATCTTCACCGAGGTCGTCGTCGCCCCGGCGTTCGACCCCGAGGCGCTCGACATCCTGTCGCAGAAGAAGAACATCCGACTCCTCACGCTGCCGTCGGACTTCGCGCTCGCGACCCGTGAGCTCAAGCAGGTCTCGGGCGGGTTCCTCGTGCAGGACGCCGACCGCTTCACCGCCTTCGACCAGTCGACCTGGACCCTCGTGTCCGGCGAACCGGCCGACGACGCGACCCTGGCCGACCTCGCCTTCGCGTGGAAGGCCAGCCGCGCGGTGAAGTCGAACGCCATCCTGCTCGCCGACCAGGGCGCGAGCGTCGGGGTCGGCATGGGCCAGGTCAACCGCGTGGACTCGTGCCACCTCGCGGTGGATCGCGCCGGTGACCGTGCCCGCGGGAGCGTCGCGGCGTCGGACGCGTTCTTCCCCTTCGCCGACGGCCTGCAGGTCCTGCTCGACGCCGGCGTCCGTGCCGTCGCCCAGCCCGGCGGCAGCGTCCGCGACGACGAGGTCATCGCCGCGGCGCAGGCGGCCGGCGTGACCATGTACTTCACGGGCGAGCGCCACTTCTTCCACTGAGCCGGCGAGCCACGCAGGTCAGGCGGGCCACGCGGAGCCGGCGGGGCCCGCTGCGCCAGCAGATCGACGGCGTCCAACAACGCCGGAACCATTGCGCAACACGAGCGACTGTGAATAGTCTGTAAGGCTCCGCACCGCACCGGACGATCGCAACCGGATCGGCCGTGCCCGCGGACACAACGGTGACGAAGACGACGACTGGAGTGACGATGGACGCGACGACCGGAACAGTGGCGACGGCTGCCCGGACGGGTCTCGTGTCCCTCGTGGGGACCACTCCCGACCCGCGACCCCGGACCCGGACGGCCATGCCGATCCGCACCCCGGGCACGGCCGCCGTCTAGCCAGGCCCCTCCCACGGCCTCGCGCCCGACGACCTGTCGGCGAGCGCGGACCACCTGCTGAGAACCCGGGGACCCGTGTCCCCGGTGCCCTCCGGCCCGGTCGACGTCACGCGAGTGACGGCGACGGCGCGCGACCACGCGCCCGGCCGACGACCACCGCACTGCCACACCGCGCCTCCCGGCCGGACCGCCCCCACCGACGCGACCCGTCGGCGGGACCGCGACCCGACGGGTGGACGCGACTCGACGCCCGAGGACGCAACCGCATGTCCACAACGCCCGACCAGGCGACCCCCTCCACCGACCGCCCCTCGACCCTGCGCGCCATCGGCCGCATCTGGCCCTACGTCAAGCCGTACCGCTGGCGGCTCATCGGCGGCATGGCCGCGGCGATGGGCGCCTCGCTCGTCGCCCTGGTGATCCCGTACGTGCTCCAGTGGCTCGTCGACGGGCCGCTGTCCTCGCGCGACGCCGCGCTCATCTGGCCCGCCGGACTCGGCGTGCTCGCACTCGGCGCCCTCGAGGCCCTCTTCATCGCGTCCCGCCGTCGGCTGGTGATGCGACCGTCCACGCGCATCGAGACGAGCATGCGCAACGCGCTCTACGCAAAGCTGCAGGACCTGCCCGTGGCGTTCCACGACCGCTGGGAGTCCGGGCAGCTGCTGTCCCGCTCGGTCTCCGACCTGTCGCTGATCCGCCGCTGGCTGGCCTTCGGCGTGGTGCTGCTCGTCGTGAACATCGTCACGATCGCCGTCGGCTTCGTCGTGCTGTTCACCTTCGGGTGGCTGCTCGGCCTGATCTTCCTGGTGGCGTCGATCCCGCTGTGGATCAACGGCCTGCTGTTCGAGCGGAAGTACTCGGTCGTCGCGCGTCGCAGCCAGGACCAGGTCGGTGACCTCGCGACGAGCGTCGAGCAGTCGGTGCACGGCATCCGCGTGCTCAAGGCGTTCGGCCGCGGCCGCTTCAAGCTCGACGAGTTCAGCGAGCAGGCCGAGGCGCTGCGCGGCACCGAGATCGAGAAGGCGAAGGCCATCGCCAGCATCTGGCTGTGGCTGCTGCTCGTGCCGGACGTCGCGTTCGCGCTCTGCCTGCTCGCCGGCATCTGGCTGGCGTCGCAGGGTGAGCTGACGGTCGGCCAGCTGTTCGCGTTCTTCGCGACGGCGACCGTGCTGCGGTTCCCGATCGAGTCGATCGGGTTCTTCCTGTCGATGACGTTCGACACCCGCACCGCGGTCGACCGGTTCTTCGAGGTCATGGACTCCGAGAACACGATCCAGGACCCGACAGCGCCGAAGCGCATCGACGAGCCGCACGGCGCACTGTCGTTCACCACCGTGCACTTCCGGTACCAGGACGCACCGGAGCACGTGCCGGACCTGGTGGACGGCGTCGAGCTGCAGCTGCACCCCGGCGAGACCATGGCGCTCGTCGGCCTGACCGGCAGCGGCAAGACGACGCTGCTGTCGCTGGTGCCCCGGTTGTACGACGTCACCGGCGGATCGATCACGATCGACGGTGTCGACGTCCGCGACCTCACCCGCGCGGAACTCCGTCGGCACGTCGGGGTCGCGTTCGAGGACGCCACGCTGTTCTCGACGAGCGTCCGGGAGAACGTGCTGCTCGGTCGCCCGGACCTGTCCGGTGACGAGGCCGAGCGCATCATGCGCGAGGCGCTCGACATCGCCCAGGCGTCGTTCGTCGACGACCTCCCCGAGGGCGTCGACACCCGCGTGGGGGAAGAGGGCCTGTCGCTCTCCGGCGGCCAGCGGCAGCGTCTCGCGCTCGCTCGGGCCATCGCCGCCCGGCCGTCGGTGCTGGTGCTCGACGACCCGCTGTCGGCGCTCGACGTCGACACCGAGGCGCGGGTCGAGGCGGGCCTCCGCCGCGTCCTGGCGGACACGACGTCGCTCATCGTCGCCCACCGCCCCTCGACCGTGACGCTCGCCGACCGCGTGGCGCTCATGGAGGGCGGACGCATCACCGCCGTCGGCACCCACTCGGAGCTGATGGCCACCAACGAGCACTACCGCTACGTCATCTCCTCGCTCGACGAGGACGACGCACCCGCCCGAGAGGAGGCGATGGCATGACCCAGCAGGACCAAGTACCGCCCGTTGACACGGCAGCCGGGCCGGGAGGCCCCGATCCCGTCCTCGACGAGACCTCCGCCACCAGGGCGGCCGGCCCCGTCACCGCCGCGGTCACCACGCTCGGCGTGCGCGGCGAGGAGCGCGAGGACTTCAGCAAGGCGGAGAGCAAGCGCCTGCGGCGCCGCTCCCTCGCCCTGCTCGGGTCGCTCGCGGCCCCGCTGAAGGCACGTCTGGTGCTGCTCGGCCTCGTCGTGGTGGTCTCGACCGCGGGGACCGTCGCGGGACCGGCGCTCATCGCGTGGGGCATCGACAACGCGCTGCCGCGGGTGCTCGATGCGAACGACTGGGTGCCGGCGTTCGCCGTCGTGGCGACGTACATCGTCGTCGCGGTGCTCGGTGCGGTGCTCACCGCCTGGTACACCGTGCTCGCGGCTCGGATCAGCCAGGCGATCCTGTTCGACCTGCGGAAGCGGGTGTTCCTGCACACGCAGCGGCTGTCGCTCGAGTTCCACGAGACCTACACGTCGGGCCGGATCATCTCCCGCCAGACGAGCGACCTCGACTCCATCCGCGAGCTCCTCGACTCCGGGCTGAACCAGCTCATCCAGGGCGTGCTCTACATGGTGTTCACGGGCATCGCGCTCGTGGTGCTCGACCCGACCTCGGGGCTCGTGCTCGCGGTGTCGCTCGTGCCGCTCTGGTTCCTGATCCGCTGGTTCCAGACGAACTCGCAGACACTGTTCCGTGCGACCCGCGTCACGTCCGCCCGGGTCATCGTGCACTTCGTCGAGACGATGACCGGCATCCGGGCGGTGCAGGCGTTCCGGAAGGAGTCCCGCAACCGCGACGAGTACGGCCGGTACGTCGAGGACTACCGGGTGGCGAACACGAAGGTGTTCAACCTGTTCGGGACCTTCGACCCGGTGCTCGTGCTCATCGGCAACGCCACGCTCGCGGCGGTCGTCATCGTCGGCGGCTTCCGGATCGTCGGCGGCTCGCTCGAGGTCGGCGCGCTGCTCGCGGTCGCGCTCTACGCCAAGCGGTTCTTCGACCCGGCGCAGGAGCTCGCGATGTTCTACAACGGGTACCAGTCGGCCTCGGCGGCGATGGAGAAGATCTCCGGCGTCCTCGAGGAACGACCGTCGGTGCCGGACCCGGCGAAGCCCGTGCGGCTTCCCGAGGCCTCCGGTGCGATGGACTTCGACGACGTCGAGTTCGCGTACAACGCCGACAAGGTCGTGCTCCCTGAGTTCGACCTGCACATCCCGGCGGGCCAGACGATCGCGCTCGTCGGGTCGACCGGTGCCGGCAAGTCGACGCTTGCCAAGCTCATGGCGCGGTTCTACGACCCGTCCAAGGGCTCCGTGCGGCTCGACGGCGTGGACCTGCGGGAGATCGACCCGAAGGACATGCGCAGCGCGATCGTCATGGTGACGCAGGAGGCGTACCTGTTCTCCGGCTCGGTGGCGGACAACATCGCGCTCGGCAAGCCGGGGGCGACGCGCGACGAGATCGTGCGGGCGGCGGAGGCCGTCGGTGCGCACGCGTTCATCGAGGCCCTGCCCGACGGGTACGACACCGACGTGAACAAGCGCGGCGGCCGGGTGTCGGCCGGCCAGCGCCAGCTGCTGTCCTTCGCCCGCGCGTTCATCGCCGACCCGAAGGTGCTCATCCTCGACGAGGCCACGGCGTCGCTCGACATCCCGTCCGAGCGGCTCGTGCAGGAGGGGCTCGAGACCCTGCTCGCCGACCGCACGGCCGTGATCATCGCGCACCGGCTGTCGACCGTCGCGATCGCCCACCGGGTGCTCGTGATGGAGTACGGCCGGATCGTCGAGGACGGGACGCCGGACGACCTGATCGCCGGCACCGGGCGGTTCGCCCAGCTGCACGCGGCCTGGCGGGACTCGCTCGTCTGACGGACCGGGCTGCACGTGGTTGGCTTGCTCCCATGAGCAACGACAGCGTGCAGCCCGGCGGCGTCGCCCTGCGCGACCCGTTCTACGGGGCACCCTTCGCCGAGGCCGTCCGACGGTTCTGGCGGAAGTACACCGTGTTCACCGGGCGGGCGTCGCGCGCTGAGTACTGGTGGTGGTGGCTGACGTCGTTCGTGGTCGGGCTCGTGCTGCTGCTCGTGCCGCAGCTGTTCACGCCGGGGAGTCCGGTGCTCGAGAACCCGGTCGGCTCCTACCTGTTCGTGCTCTGGGGACTCGTGACGCTGATCGGGTCACTCGCCCTCGGTGCCCGACGCCTGCACGACGCGAACCTGTCCGGCTTCTGGCAGTTCCTGCACGTGGTGTTCGGCGTCGGGTCGCTCGTGCTGCTGGTCCTGTTCCTGCTGCCGTCGAGCCCGAAGGGCGCGCGCTTCGACTGAGCGCTCAGAACGGGTCATCGGCGTCCGTGGTGGGTGACCAGCGCGCGCGCCGCATGTCGATCCTCCAGGCCGACGACCGCTCCACGAGCGGCGTGCCCTCGGCGCGGTAGTGCTCGAGCGCCCGGGCCTCGTGCCGGACGGGCGGCAGCCCGCCGGCGCGCACCACACGCCACCACGGCAGGTCGGCGCCCTCGTGCGCCATCACCCTGCCGACCGCGCGCGACGCTCGTGACCCGAGCACAGCAGCGACGTCGCCGTACGTCATGACGTGCCCGGCCGGGATGAGCCGCACCACCTCGGCGACGGCCGCGCCGAAGTCCGGCTCCGGCAGGAGCGCGCCGCTGTCCGGCTCCTCCACCCGGCGGGCTACAGCGCGAGGGCGGCGAAGTGGTCGCCGTACTGCGTCTCGCGCACGACCTCGAACCCGAGGGCACGGAAGAACGCCTCGGGCCCGCTGTCTCCGCCGGGCTCGTAGACCACGGTCAGCCGCTCGAGACCGCGGCTCCGCGCCTCGTCCGCCAGGCCGTGCACCGCGAAGCGACCGACGCCGCGGCCCTGCGCGTCGGCGGCGACGTTGACGCGCCAGATCGCGCTGCGCAGTTCTTCCTCGGCGTTGTCCTCGTCGAAGGTGCCGATGATCATCCCGACGACCCGGTCACCGTCGAGCACCACGCGGGTCCACGCCGAACTCGGCTTCACGTCCGACTCGGCGACGCCGTACGTGGTCGGCTGCACGAACTGCTCCTGCCCGGGCTTGAGCGTCAGCGAGTTGGCCGCGGCGGCGGTCGACGCGGAGAGGGCTTCGAGGCGGAGGTCCGTCATGCCGCTCAGGGTAGCGGTGCACCCCGTCCGGGTGCCAGGAGGGCACCCGGACCGTTGCAGCACCGTTGCAGCGCCGTGCCGAGCGCGGCGTCCGGGTGTCCGGGCGACGGTAGGGTCACGGCATGGCGGAGCATCGGCGTGGGGCGAACCTGCCGTCGATCGGCGGCTTCAACCGCACGGTCGTGCTCGACGCCGTCCGCCGCTCACCCAACGGGCTGAGCCGTGTGGAGCTCGCCGCGCGCACGGGTCTCAGCGCGCAGACCGTGTCGAACGTCACCCGGTTCCTCATCGAGGCCGGCATGATCGCGGAGTCCGGCACCGTCGTCGCCGGCCGCGGGAAGCCCCGGACGATCCTGCGCCTCGAGGCCACGAGCCGGTACGCGGTCGGGGTGCACGTCGACCCCGCGGTCGTGACCTACGTGCTGCTCGACCTCGCCGGCAGCGTCGTCGCCGAGACCACCACGTCGACGCCGTCCGCGGACGACCCCGCCGAGGTCGTCCGGACCATCGCGACCGCCGTCGACGGCCTCGTCGCGGAGGCCGGGGTCGCCGGGGAGCACGTGCTCGGTGTCGGCATCGCGAGCCCCGGGCCGATCGACGTCGACGCCGGGGTGGTGCTCGACCCGCCGTTCCTGCCCCGGTGGCGGGACGTCCCGCTGCGCGACGCGCTCGCCGAGGCAACGGGGTACCCGGTGCTGCTCGAGAAGGACGTCACCGCCGCGGTCGTCGGCGAGATGTTCCTGGCGGGGGAGTCCTCGGCGCGGAACTTCGCCTTCGTGTACTTCGGCACGGGGTTCGGCGTCGGGCTCGTCGTCGACCACGAACCCGTGCGCGGCGTCGGCTCGAACGCGGGCGATGCCGGGCACATCATGGTCGACCAGGGGGCCCTCGCCGGCACCCCCGACGGCTCCGGCTCGCGGGGCGAGGTCGGCGCCGCCGTCGCTCCGGCACGGCTGGTCGAGGTGGCGCGGGACCGCGGGCTCCGCCTGACCGGCGGTGCAGCGGCGGACGACGTCACCGCCGTGCAGCAGGCCTGGGACGCCCTCGGCGACGCGATCGCGTCCGGTGACGAGGTCGCGTCGGAGCTCGCGGCCGACGCCGGTACCGCGATGGGGCGGGCCGTGGTGGTCATCGTCAACCTGCTCGACATCGACCGCGTGGTCTTCGGTGGACCGTTCTGGTCGCGGATCGCCCCGGTCGCGCTGCCGGCGGCGCGCGAGGCGATCACGGGCTCACCGCTGCTCGTGCCCAAGCACCCCGTCGCGGTCGTGGACAGCGGACGGGGTGCCGACGTGGCCGCGGTCGGCGCCGCCTGCCTGGTGCTCGACGCGGCGCTGTCACCGCGCGCGAGCGCGTTGCTCATCCGGCGCTGAGCACCGACGTCGGTCCACCCCGCCCCGCCCGTCCGGCAGCGCCGTCGGTCAGACCGCGCCGAGGACCTTCCGCCAGACCGCCGTCAGGGTGTCGTACTCGTCGTCCGCCAGCAGGTCGCGCACGCCGGTCGCCAGCACCGCCGACCGGACGGCCTCCTCGGCCCCGGCTCGGTCGCGGAGGTGCGCCTCGCTGTGCTTGACCGCGCGCCCGGCCTCCTGCGCGGCCTCGATCTCGTCGACGCGGCCGGCGGCGCCGGCGGCGTCGAGCGCGTGCTGCCACGCGGCCAGCAGGTCGGCGTTCGTCACCATCCGGCCGTCCGCGCCGCCCTGGACCGCGAGCGACGCGCTCGACACCGGGACCACGATCTGCTCGTCGGCCTTCCAGGCGACGTCGAGGGCCTCGGCCTCGTCGGCGGTGATCCGCCCGGCACGCTCGATCATCGACTGCAGTGTGGTGTTGCTGGTGTCGTCCGTCACGGTTCCCTCTCCGACCGAACGCGCTCGCGTGGTCGGTCCCATCCTGTCGGCGCCCCCTGGGAGGAGCCGCGAGTGCGGCCGTGGGCCGGCACCGACGGCGGACGGGAGGCGCGGCGCCGGCCCGCACCGCGCCTCCCGTCCGTCGACTGCTCACGACACCCGTCGTTCACCCTCCCGCCACCGGCCGGACGCCGGGATGCTGAACAGTCGTGCAGGTCCCACTGACCTCCCCGAGAAGGACCCTGCATGCGCACCCCTGCCCTGCGGCTCGGTGCCGGCCTCGCGACGGGCATCGCCCTCGCCGCCGGCGTGCTGACCGCCACCCCAGCCGTCGCCGCGGTCGGTGACGACGACCCGTCCGTCGGCGCCCGCGTCACCACCGGCCCCGCCGCCGGGCTCGCGATCAACGAGGTGGAGTCGAACGCCGACGACACCGACTGGGTCGAGCTGGTCAACACCTCGTCGGCCGCGATCGACCTCAGCGGGTGGCGCTTCCTCGACTCGGACTCCTCGCACACCGCGTGGACGCTGCCGCAGGGATCGACGATCGCCGCCGGCGGGTACCTCGTCGTCGACCAGGAGACCACCACCCGCCCGGGCTTCGACTTCGGGCTCGGCGGTGCCGACGCCGTGCGGCTCTACGACCCCTCCGGCGCACTGGCGCTGCGGTACGCCTGGACGACGCACGCGGCCGTCACGTACGGCAGCTGCCCGGACGGCTCCGGCACGCTCGTCGACACCACCGCATCGACCAAGGGGAGGCCGAACGACTGCTCCTCGCCGGTCCGCATCAACGAGGTCGAGTCGCAGGACGGCACCCCCGGCGACTGGGTCGAACTGACGAACGTCGGGACGACCACCGTCGAGCTCGGCGGGTACGTGCTGCGGGACAGCGAGGACGACCACGCGTGGACGATCCCGGCCGGGACCAGCGTCGCGCCGGGCGGGTTCACGGTGCTGGACGAGGCGCAGGCGGGCGCGGGCACGGGCACGGGGTCCGGCTCCGGGTTCGGCTTCGGGCTCGGGAAGGCCGACAGCGTTCGGCTGTACGACCCCCGCGGGACCCTCGTCGACCAGTACTCCTGGACCGCGCACGCCGCGACCACGTACGGCCGGAACCCCGACGGCACCGGCGACTTCGCCGAGACCGCCGAGTCGACCAAGGGCGCCACCAACCGGTTCGCCGGAGTCGTCGCGGCCGAGGCCTGGCCGGGCGGACCGGACGAGACCGTCCTGGACGCCGAGGACACCTTCACCGGGGACCTGAGCGGCCTCGACTGGACGACCTCGTCGACCTCGCGCGACGGGCAGCTCTGGGCGGTGCAGAACGGTGACGGCCTGCTGTACCACCTGGCCTCGGACGGTCGCGGCGGGTGGGCCCCGACGAACGCCGCGGGCGTCGACCTGCGGTACGCCGACGGCACCGGGACGCCCGATGCCGAGGGCGTCACGGTCACGGCCGACGACCCCGGCGCGGTGTACGTGTCGACCGAGCGCGACAACGACGTGTCGAAGGTGAGTCGCCCCGCGGTGCTGCGCTTCGCGACCACCGACGGCTCCGAGTCGGTCCTGCGCGCCACGGACGAGTGGAACCTGGCCGCGGACTTCCCGGGCCTCGGCGCGAACGCCGGGCTCGAGGGCGTGACGTGGGTGCCGGACGCGTGGCTGACGTCACACGGGTTCGTCGACCAGCACAGCGGAGCGGTCTACGCACCCGCCTCGTACCCGGGCCACGGTCACGGGCTCTTCCTCGTCGGGGTCGAGGGCACGGCGAGCGTGTACGCCTACGCGCTCATGGACGACGGCTCCTCCCAGCGCGTCGCCACGATCGCGACGCCGTTCTCGCTCGTCGCCGAGGTGCAGTTCGACCCGATGCTCGACGCGCTCTGGGTCGTCTGCGACGAGGCGTGCTCCGGGCGCACGGCGCTCTTCGACGTGCAGGACGGCGCCTTCACGCTCGCGTCGTTGTACGAGGCGCCGGCGAACGCCGACCGGACGCTCGCCAACGAGGGGTTCGCGATCTCGGGGCGCTGCGTGGACGGTGCTCGGGCGACGTACTACGCGGACGACAACGACACGAACGGGTCCTCGCTGCGCACCGGGACGTACCCGTGCGACGCGACGACGGAGCCGGGCGACGGCGACGGTGAGACGCCTGGACCGGGCGACGGCGACGGCGGGAGCACCCCGACCCCGACTCCGACCCCGGGCACGGGCGGCGGCGCGGGCGGCGGCACGCCGGCCCCGACCGCTCCCGCTCCGACCACCCCGGCGACCCCGACCGCACCGGTCGCGCCGGACGCCTCGGCGCTCACCGACGGGAACCGCGGCTCGGTGTCCGCACCGTCCGGGATCCGTGCGGGAACGTCGGTGACGATCGCCGTCGGGACGCAGCACGCCGGGGAGCGTGTCGCGGTCTGGCTGTTCTCCGAGCCACGGCTCCTCGGGACGCCGGTCGTCGCGGCCGACGGCACGGTGACGGTGGTCGTTCCCGCTGATGTCCCGGCCGGGCAGCACCGCATCGTGGTCGCCGCCCTCGACGGCACCTTGATCGGCTGGACGGACGTCCGGGTCGACCCCGTGACGGGTCCGCTCGCCTTCACCGGTGCCGAGCTGGGCGGTGGGATCGCGGCGGCGCTCCTGCTCCTGGCGGCCGGTACCGGTGTCCTCGTGGCACGCCGTCGTCGGACGGTCGGCTCGCCGGCCTGACCCGCGGTTCCTGCTCGCCGACGCCCCGTCGCCCTCGTCGTCCGCCCGGACGGCGGGGGCGTCGGCGTCCCGAGGTAGCGTCGGGGGATGCGCACCGAGGTCCTCCGCTACACCGCCTTCGCCGCCGAGCCCGGGGGCGGCAACCCCGCGGGGATCGTGCTCGACGCCGAGGGGATGACCGACGACGAGATGCTCGCGGTCGCCCAGCAGGTGGCGTACCCGGAGACCGCGTTCGTGGTCGCCCGGACCCCGGACGGCGCCCGGGTGCGCTACTTCTCGCCGGCCGCCGAGGTCCCCTTCTGCGGTCATGCCACCGTCGCCACCGCCGTCGTGCTCGCCGAGCGCGAGGGGATCGGTGCCCGTGTCTTCTCCACCGCTGCCGGGGACGTCTCCGTCGACGCCACGACCGCACCCGACGGCCGCGTGCAGGTCGCGATGACGAGCGTCGAGCCAGCCATCCGTCCGATCGACCCCGAGCGGTGGGAGCGGCTCGCCGCACTGCTCGGGCTCGTCGACGCCGACGTCGCCGAGGGCTTCCCCGTGCTCGAGTCCTTCGCGGGCAACTGGCACCCCGTGGTCGTGCTGGCCGACCCCGAGCGCTTCCACCAGTTCCGGTTCGACCCCGCCGCGCTCGCCGCACTGAAGCGGGAGTCCGGGTGGGAGGGCACCGTCACGGTCCTGCACCGCACGGGCCGGTTCGAGTTCGAGGCGCGCAACCTGTTCCCGGCCGGCCGCATCACCGAGGACCCGGCGACGGGATCCGCCGCTGCCTCGACGGGCGCGTACCTGCGCGCGGTCGGAGCGGTGTCGCCCGGGAGCCGCGTCGTGATCCGGCAGGGTCGACACGTCGGACGTCCGAGCGTGCTGCTCGTCGACGTGCCCGAGTCCGGCGGCATCACGGTGATCGGCGGCGCCACCGCCATCGCCTGACCCGGGCTCGCCGCCCGTTCCGTCCCATCGCACGTGCAGTGGGAAGCGCTTCCGCGCGAAGAGGGTCGTTCCATCGGTCCTCCTACGCGCGGAACGTCCTCCTACGCGCGGAACGTCCTCCTACGCGCGGTTCGTCCTCTTACGCGCGGTTCGTCCTCCGGCCCCTGGCGCCCGCGCGTCCGTTGCCGAGCCGTGACGAAAAGTGCTTGACACGAATAAGTCCATCCGTTGTACTAATCCTGCGCGCGGGTGACGGAGCCCGCGGACATCCCGTGCAAAGGAGCACCGATGAAACGCCGCACCCGAATCATCGCCGGCCTCGCAGCCGTGGCAGTCGCCGCGGTCGGGCTGGCGGGTTGTTCCAGCTCGTCCTCTGCCTCGAGCGACACCATCAAGATCGCGTACCAGAAGTTCGGCGCCTTCCAGCAGCTCGACGCCCAGATGAAGGAAGTCAAGACCGAGTACGAGAAGGCGAACCCGGGCAAGACCGTCACCCTCGTCCCGATCCAGGCGCAGGGCAACGACTACTACACGAAGCTCGCGCTCATGAACAAGGCGCCCGCGACGGCCCCGGACGTCATGTACGAGGACACCTTCCTCATCAAGTCCGACGCCGAGGCCGGCTACCTGCTGCCGCTCGACCAGTACGTCGACAAGTGGGACGAGTGGGACCAGTTCTACGACAACGCGAAGCAGGCCGGCCAGGGCGACGACGGCAAGATCTACGGCGTCTCGATGGGCACCGACACGCGCGCGCTCTGGTACAACAAGGACCTCTTCGAGAAGGCCGGTCTCCCGGTCCCGTGGAAGCCGAAGACCTGGGACGACGTGCTCGCCGCGGCCAAGACGCTCAAGGAGAAGGACCCGAACGTCATCCCGTTCAACATCTACTCCGGCAAGGCGCAGGGCGAGGCCTCGACCATGCAGGGCTTCGAGATGCTCCTGTACGGCGCGGACGGCGACGGTAACACCCTCTACAAGGACAAGAAGTGGGTCGTCGGCTCGAAGCAGTTCGAGGACTCCCTGAAGTTCATCAAGGAGGTCTACCAGGGCGGCCTCGGCCCGACCCCGCAGCAGGCGCTCGACACGAACGTCGGCACGACGATCGCGCAGACCTGGCTGCCCGAGGGCAAGCTCGCCATCGACCTCGACGGCTCGTGGCAGTCCGGCACGTGGCTCGAGTCCGGTACCGCTCCGTGGAAGGAGTGGAACGACGTGATGGGTCAGGCGGCCTTCCCGACGCAGAACGGTCAGGCACCGGGCTACAACTCGATGTCCGGCGGGTGGACGCTCGCGGTCGGTTCGAAGTCGAAGAACCCGCAGGCCGCGTTCGACTTCATCACGACGTTCCTGAGCAAGGACGGCTCGTTGAAGTACGACACCGAGAACAGCCAGATCGCGGTCCGCAAGGACGTCGCCGAGGACCCGGCGTACACCGGCGCCAACCCGACGTTCGCGTTCTTCTCCGGTCTGGTGCAGCACACCAACTTCCGCCCCGCCACGAGTGACTACTCGCAGGTCTCGAACGCCATCCAGGTCGCGATGGAGTCGGTCATGACCGGGCAGCAGACACCCGCCGAGGCCGCGAAGGTCTACGACCAGTCCGTCGAACAGGTCGTCGGCAAGGACAACACCGTCGACGCCGGGTAGCGGCGCGACCACCTGACGGTCGGGAGGCGCGGCTCACGTCGTGCACCGCGCCTCCCGTCCGTCCCATCCCACCTTCGGAACCCTCCGCACCCGGAAGGCAACCCTCGTGTCCAGCACCCCCCTCGCGCCGACGCTGTCGGCGCCCGGTGCGCCGAAGCGCACCGATCCTCCCGTGCCGCGCAAGCGGCGACCGCTGCGGAACGCGACGCGCGTCGTCCCGCTCCTGCCCGCGGTGGTCCTCCTCGTCGTATTCCTGCTCGGCCCGGTCATCTCCTCGTTCTACGGGTCGTTCACCAACTCGGCGCTGACCGGCGCGAGCGCGGCGAACCAGCAGTTCGTCGGCTTCGCGAACTACGTCGAGCTCTTCCAGGACCCGGACTTCCCGAAGTCCGTGGTGCTCACGATCGTGTTCCTGCTGGCCTCAGCCGTCGTCGGGCAGAACGTGCTCGGTCTCGGGCTCGCGTTCCTCATGCGCAGCGCCAACAAGGTCGTCCGCGCCGTCGTCGGCACCTTCGTCGTCGCGGCCTGGGTCCTGCCGGAGATCGTGGCCTCGTTCGCCGCCTACGCGTTCTTCAACGACACCGGCACGCTCAACACGTTCCTGGCGTCCATCGGCATCACCGGGGCGAACTGGCTCTACACGTACCCGATGCTCGCGGTGATCCTGGCGAACATCTGGCGCGGGACCGCGTTCTCGATGCTCGTCTACTCGGCCGCCGTGTCCGAGGTGCCCGAGGAGATCACCGAGTCCGCCGAGGTCGACGGCGCCAGCGGGTGGCAGCGGCTGATCTACATCACGCTGCCGGTCATCCGACGGTCGATCTCGACGAACCTCATGCTCACGACGCTGCAGACGCTGTCGGTCTTCACCCTCATCTTCGTGATGACGGGCGGCGGCCCCGGCACGAACTCGTCGACCCTGCCGATCCTGGCGTACCAGGAGGCGTTCAAGTTCTCGCAGCTCGGCTTCGGGACCGCGATCGCGACGATCCTGCTGGTCGTCGGCGCGGTGTTCTCGATCATCTACATCCGGGCGCTCAAGCCGGAGGTGGACTGACCATGGCCCTCACCGCTGACCGTCCCGTGTCGAACGCGACCCGCTCCGTGACCGCCCCGGGTGCGCTGCACATGACCTCGCCGCGAGGCCGCACGATGCGCTGGGCGTCGAACGTCGTGCTGCTCGTCATCGCCGTGTGCTTCGCGGTGCCGCTGCTCTGGCTCGTGCTCGCCTCGGTGGACACGCAGGCGTCCCTGTCCGTGAAGATCCCGACGCAGTTCACACTCGACAACTTCGCGAAGGTGCTCACCCCGGAGCTGTCGTTCATCCCGCTCGCGAACAGCCTGCTGCTCTCCGGCGGCACCGCGGTCGTCACCGTGGTGTTCGCCCTGCTCGCCGCGTACCCGCTGTCCCGGTACAAGATGCGTGTGAACAAGCCGTTCCTCTACAGCATCCTGTTCGGCACCGGCCTGCCCATCACCGCGATGATGGTGCCGGTCTACGCGCTGTTCGTGTCGCTGAACCTGATCGACAACGTGTGGGGCTGCATCTTCTTCCTCGCCGCCACGTCGCTGCCGATGGCGATCTGGATGGCGAAGAACTTCATGGACTCGGTGCCGATCTCGCTCGAGGAGGCGGCCTGGACGGACGGCGCCTCGATGTTCACCACGCTGACGCGCATCGTCGTGCCGCTCATGCGCCCGGGGATCGCCGTCGTCTTCATCTTCGTGTTCATCCAGGCATGGGGGAACTTCTTCGTCCCCTTCGTCCTGCTGCTCTCGCCCGACAAGGTGCCCGCCGCGGTGAGCATCTTCAACTTCTTCGGGCAGAACGGGGCAGTCGCCTACGGGCAGCTCGCCGCGTTCTCGATCGTGTACTCCGTGCCGGTCATCGCCCTCTACGTGCTCGTGTCCCGCGGCCTCGGTGGGGGCAACGCCCTCGCCGGCGGCATCAAGGGCTGACCCCGTCCGACCGCGGTGGGCTCGTCCCACCGCTGTCCCTGCTGGAAAGGAACCACTCCATGCACCACGACGAACCCCTCGCTGTCGTCAACGGGCTCTGACCCGGATCGCCCGCCGAAAGGAACCACTCCATGCACCACGACGAACCCCTCGTCGAAGCCCGGATCGCCCGTCTCGTCCGGGACCGCATCGACCCCGCCGTGCACCGTCGCTCGGCCCCGGTCACCGTCGACGCCTGGCAGGTGCCGGACGAACCGGTGCCGTTCGCCGAGGCCGTCGCCGCCGAGTACACGCCGTTCACCGTCGGCGACGCCTGGGGCGGGCGGCCCTGGGGGACCACCTGGTTCCGGGTCCGCGGCACCGTGCCGGAGGACTTCGGCACCGCCCCGGGCACCACCGTCGAGCTCCGCGTCGACCTGGGCTTCTCGAAGCGGCAGCCCGGCTTCCAGGCCGAGGGACTCGCCTGGCGCACCGACGGCTCCACGATCAAGGGCATCGAGCCGCGGAACGACACCGTCCCCGTCGAGGTCGGCCCCGGCGGCTCGTTCGAGCTGTACGTCGAGGCCGCGTCCAACCCGGACATCGGCGGCGACGACTTCCAGGGTGCGACCCCGCTCGGGTCGAAGGCGACCGCCGGGACCGAGCCGATCTACCGCCTGCGTGCGCTCGAGCTCGTCGAGCGGGACGACACCGTGTGGGAGCTCCAGCAGGACGTCTGGGTGCTCCGCGGACTCATGGCCGAGCTGCCGACCGACGGGACCCGCGGCGCCGACCTGCTCCGCGTGCTCGAACGGGCCGCCGACGCCCTCGACCCCGACGACGTCGCCGGGACCGCCGCCGATGCCCGGGCCGTGCTCGCCCCGGCGCTCGCCGTCCCCGCCAGCGCCGCCGCGCACCGCGCCGTCGCCGTCGGGCACGCCCACATCGACTCCGCGTGGCTCTGGCCGGTCCGCGAGACGATCCGGAAGTGCGCCCGCACGTTCTCGAACGTGCTCGACCTGATGGACCAGGACCCCGCCTTCACGTTCGCGTGCTCGTCGGCGCAGCAGTACGCGTGGATCCGCGACGGCTACCCGTCGATCTGGGCACGGATCAAGGAGCGCGTCGCCGAGGGCCGGTGGATCCCGGTCGGCGGCATGTGGGTCGAGTCGGACACGAACCTGCCCGGGGGTGAGGCACTCGCCCGGCAGTTCGTCGCCGGCAAGCGGCTCTTCCTCGAGGAGTTCGGTGTCGACACCCCCGAGGCCTGGCTGCCCGACTCGTTCGGGTACACCGGGGCCCTGCCGCAGATCGTCCGCGCCGCCGGGTCGAAGTGGTTCGTCACGCAGAAGCCCTCGTGGAACGAGACGAACGTCATCCCGCACACGTCCTTCCACTGGGAGGGCATCGACGGCTCCCGCGTCCTGACGCACCTGCCCCCGGCCGACACGTACAACTCGGACGTCTCCGCCGCCGACCTGCACCGAGGAGAGCGGGGCAACAAGGAGCGCGGCGTCGCGAACACCTCGATGCTCCTGTACGGCTTCGGTGACGGCGGTGGTGGACCCACGCGCGAGATGGTCGCGGCCGCACGACGCCAGCACGACCTCGACGGCTCGCCCCGGGTCGACCTCGGCACCCCGGCCGACGTCTTCGAGGAGCTCGAACGCGTCCTGCCGGAGCCCGCCGTCTGGTCGGGGGAGATGTACCTCGAGTTCCACCGCGGCACGTACACGTCGCAGATCCGCACGAAGCAGGGCAACCGGCGCTCCGAGCACCTGCTCCGCGAGGCCGAGCTCTGGGCGGCGACCGCTGCCGTGCGACTCGGCGCCGAGTACCCGTACGACGAACTCGAGTCCGTCTGGCACACCGTGCTCCTGCAGCAGTTCCACGACATCCTGCCGGGGTCGTCGATCGCGTGGGTCTACGAGAACGCCGAGGCCGAGTACGCCCGCGTCGGGAAGGTGCTCGAGGGCCTGATCGGTGCCGCGACGACCGCGCTCGCGAGCGGTGGGGCGCCGGCGCTCGCCGGGGTCGGGGCGTCCGCGACCGCCTTCGCCGGCGACGGCGGGGCCGCTCTCGACGCGCCTCGGGACCCGGGCACGGTCGGGACCGGCGGCAGCGCCGAGGTCGGGACCGTCGTGCGCTTCAACGCCTCGCCCGTGGCGGCGGGCGGGGTGACCGCCCTGGGTGGTTCCGCGGTGTCGGCGGCGGAGGCGGTGCCTCCCGTCCGGAGCGGTGACCGCTTCGTGTTCGACACCGGTGTCGTGACCGCGACCGTCGACGCCGAGGGCCACGTCGTGTCGTTCGTCGACCACGCGACCGGACGCGACGCGATCGCACCCGGTGCTGCTGCGGCGCAGTACACGGTGTTCCGGGACACCCCGAACCAGTGGGAGGCGTGGGACATCGACCGCGCGTACCAGCGGAGCGGCACCGTGCTGTCCGCGGCCTCGGTCGACGTGGACGGCGACGCACTCGTCGTGACGCGGCCGTTCGGCTCGTCGTCGGTGACCACCCGGTACACGGCCGTCGTGGGCCAGCCCGAGCTGCACGTCGAGACCGAGGTCGAGTGGCACGAGCGGCAGAAGCTCCTCAAGCTGGCGTTCCCGCTCGACGTCCGGGCGTCCGTCGCGTCGAGCGAGATCCAGTTCGGGCACATCGACCGGCCGACGCACCAGAACACCTCGTGGGACATGGCCCGGTTCGAGACGTCCGCGCACCGGTGGGTGCACGTCGGTGAACCCGGGTTCGGTGTGGCGGTCGCGAACGACTCGACCTACGGACACGACATCACCCGCTCGACCCGGGCGGACGGCGGGACGACGACCCTGGTGCGGGAGTCGCTGCTGCGCGCGCCGACCTTCCCGGACCCGCACGCCGACCAGGGGCACCACGTGTTCCGGACGGTCCTGCGGGCGGGAGCCTCGGTGCTCGACGCGGCGGACTCCGGGTACCGGCTGAACCTGCCGGTGCGGTCGGTCCCGGGCTCAGCCACCGTCGACCCGCTCGTCACCGTGTCCTCGCCCCAGGTGCTCGTCGAGGCCGTGAAGCTCGCCGAGGACCGCTCCGGGGACGTCGTCGTGCGGCTCTACGAGGCGTCGGGCGGTCGGGCGACCGACGTCGGGGTGTCGTTCGGGTTCGACGTCGAGGCGGTGGAGGCGGTGGACCTGCTCGAGCGGCCGGTCGGGTCGGACTCCGGCTCGGGTTCGGGTTCGGCTTCATGGCTCGCGGGGGAGCCCGTCGTGCTCACGCTGCGTCCGTTCGAGATCGTCACGCTGCGGGTGCGGCGGGCCTGAGGCTGCGTCGGTCCCGAGGCAGCGGGGCCGGCGGGGAGGCTGCGGCGCCGGGGGAGCACGGGTGCGTTCCCCCGGCGCCGCGTCGCGTGCGGGGCTGGGGTGGGCTGGGCTGGGCTGGGCCGACCTTCCGCGCGTAGGAGGCCGATCCGCGCGTGGCAGACCGAATCGTGCGTACGAGGTCGTTCTTTTCCGCTCCCCACGCGCGATCCTGCTTTCAATCGCGCGCGCGATGGGCTCGAAGCAACGTCCTGCACAAACGCATCGGGCGGGAGGCGCATCCACAGTTCGCAAGCATGCTCGCCTGCGCAGTCCCGCCCTTCACCACGGTGGGAGACATGGAAGTGCCCCTCGCCATCTACCGCGCCACCTGCACGAACGACGCCGGACGTTCCGGGGCGACGCTCCGCCGTCGGGCAGCCGACGACGGTCCCGACCGACTCGTGCGCGTCGGACCGAACGCGTTCGTGCGGGGTGCGGAGTGGGACGCTGCAGGGCCTCGACGCCGCTACGTGACCCGGGTCTTCGCGAGGCTCGGTCGTCGGAGCGTTGCAGCAGTGGGCTCGCACGTCTCCGCTGTCGCGGTGCACGGGTTGCCCTGGCTCCACGGCTGGCCGGAGGACGTGCACCTGACCGTTCCCAAGACCCAGTACCGCAGCGGGACGAAGGGTCTCGTCCTCCACACCAGACCCGTGCAACCCGGTGACGGGATCGACCATGCGGGCTTGCGGTTCACGTCCGTCGCGAGGACCGTCGCCGACGTCGCACTGCAGGGGGACGTGCGGACCGTCGTCGTGCTCGCTGACGCGGCACTCCGGCAGGGGCTGCGGAGGGGCGACGTCCACCGTGCCCTGGGCGGACTCCCCCACCACCGAGGGCGAGCTCTCGCCGCTCGCTCGATCGAGTTCGCCGATCCTCGATCAGGGTCCCCGGCGGAGTCCCTCGCCCGCGTGGTGTTCTGGGAGCTCGGTCTACCGGCTCCCGTCCTGCAGCAACGGTTCGACGTGGACGGGCACCGTCACGAGGTCGACTTCTGGTTCCCGGAGCAAGGCGTGATCGTGGAGGTCGACGGACGCGTGAAGTACTCGCAAGAGCGGTACCGGAACGGGAGGACCGCCGCGCAGGTCATCGTCGAGGAGAAACGCCGCCACGAGCGGTTGAGTGCACACCCGGCCGTCCGCGCGATCGTCCGTCTCGAGTGGCGTGACCTGTGGGACCTCGACGCGCTCTCGTTCCGGCTGCGGGCCGCGGGACTGCCCTGCCGAGCCCGACCGGTCCGCAGCGCGCGTGGTCTGACGACCTGATCAGGACATCCCCCGGCGGGGACGTCGGGGCCGGGAACCGGTTCAGGACACCGTGGCTAGCGTCGCGCCCATGGCTGTCACCGAGATCTGGCTCGTCCGCCACGGGGAGTCGACCGCGAACGTCGCCGCTGCGCGGGCCGAGGCCGCGGGAGCCGACGTCATCGAGGTCGACCACCGCGACGCCGACGTCCCGCTGAGCCCGCTGGGCCGGGAGCAGTCCCGAGCGCTCGGGCAGGAGCTCGCCGATCGCGGGGTCGACGACGTCCCGGTGGCGCTGTGGGTCTCGCCGTACCGCCGGGCGCAGCAGACGATCGGCATCGCGCTCGACGCCGGCGGAGTGACCGAGCCGCCGAAGCGCGTCGACGAGCGGCTGCGCGACCGCGAGCTCGGCGTCCTCGACCTGCTCACCCGCGCGGGCGTCCAGAACCGGTACCCGGACGAGGAACGCCGACGACAGTGGCTCGGCAAGTACTACCACCGTCCCGCCGGCGGGGAGTCCTGGGCGGACGTGATGCTCCGCCTCCGCACCGTGCTGACGGACGTCGATCGGCTCGAGGGCGCCGAACGGCTGCTCGTCGCCGCGCACGACGCTGTCGTGATGCTCGCCGTCGCGGTCTGCCTCGACCTCGACGAGCCGGCGCTCATGGCGTTCGCCGAGGACCACACGGTCGCGAACGCGTCGCTGACACGACTGCACCGCGACGGGCCCGGTTCCCCGTGGACCCTCGAGGAGTTCTCCGCCGTGGGACACCTCGACGACGACGAGGTCACCGAGCACAGCGGTCGGAAGGACGACGCCCGTGTCGAATGAGGAAGCCGCAGCGCCGCAGCACATCACGCCCAACGTCCTGCGCGAGTGGGCGCTGCCCGACCCCGGCGCCGGTAAGTACGGCCGCGGGCAGGTCCTCGTCGTCGGCGGCGCGGCGCACACCCCCGGTGCCGCGATGCTGTCGGCGCTCGCCGCACTGCGCGTGGGAGCCGGACGACTGTCGCTGGCGGTCGGGTCGAGCGTGGCGAACCACGTCGCGGTCGCCGTCCCCGAGTCGGGCGTCGTGCCGCTCGACGAGGGCGAGGCCGGTCACGTCGCCGTCGGCGCGATCGATGCCGTGCGCGAGTCGGCCGCAGCAGCCGACGCCGTGCTGGTCGGTCCCGGCCTGGACGAGCCGGACGGCGCGCGGGACCTGGTCGCGGGCATCGCGGACGCCGTCGGCCCGGACACCCTCGTCGTGCTCGACGCCTTCGCGCTCGGCGTGGCCGCCGACGTGGAGGAACGGCTCCGGCCCCTGCGAGGTCGACTCGTGCTCACGCCGAACAGCGGCGAGGCAGAACGGCTGCTCGGTCGGGACTGCGGGGACGACGACGTCGCCGACGCCCGGGAGATCGCCGAGCGGTACGGCGCCGTGGTCGCGCTGTCCGACGTCATCGCGGCCCCCGACGGCCGCGCCTGGGTGAAGGGCACCGGCTCCGGTGGACTCGGGACGAGCGGCAGCGGCGACGTGCTGTCCGGCGTGGTGGTCGGACTGCTCGCCCGCGGGGCGGAGCCCGCGCAGGCCGTCGCCTGGGCGTCGTACGTGCACGCAGCCGCGGGCGACCGGCTTGCGGTGCAGGTCGGGCCGCTCGGCTACCTGGCCAGCGAGCTGCTTGCCGAGATCCCGAAGGTGTTGGTCGAACTCGGTCGCTGAGCCGAAGGTCGTTCGAGCCCATCGCACCCGACCTGGAAGTCGCGATCGCGCATGGGAAGCGGGAAGTTCCTGAGCCCGACGCGCGGAACGACCGCCGACGCGCGGAACGACCGCCTACGCGCGGAACAGCAACACCCGCCTACCCGCGCAGCGCCTCGACGGCCTTGTCGATCCGGCGCTGCCGCGTCTCCGGGGCCTTCGCCGCGAGCACCGGGTCCACGAGCGCCCGCTGCCGTGACGCCGACAGGGTCTCGTAGGCCGCCCGGACCCCGGCCTCCTCGAACGCCGATGCCAGGTCGGCCGGCAGCTCGACCGTCCGCGGAAGGGTGTCGACCTCGAGCGTGACCTCGACGGTGTCCCCGGCGGTGATGCCCGCAGCGGTGCGGTGCGCCTCGGACAACGGGACCAGGAACTGCCCGCCCATCACCCCGACCGTGGACCGGTAGGTGTACCCGCCGTCGATCGTGACGACCACGGCGGGACGCTTCCCGGAGCCGAGGCCGTCGACGACCTCCTCGGGGACGGGCAGACCGGTGGCCGTCTTCCTCGCCTGCAGGACCGTCGTCGTGAACTGCACCCGTGCCTCCCGGCTGTCCGTGGACGTGACCGCAGCGTGTGCGGCGGACGCGACCGTGCGTCGTGCCGGACGTGACCGCAGCGTGCGCGGCGGACGCGACCAGCTCTCGCCGGAGACCGTCCCCGGCAGCGAAACCGTACAGCTGCACCCGCTGTTCCGCCACCGTTCACCGCCGCAGCACGACTCCGAAACCGGACCCGTCCAGCATCGTGCCGAACCCGGACCCCCGGACACCCGAACCCCCACAGCACCCGGAAGGCACACCCCGTGCAGCACACCCGCACCCTGGCCGGCATCGCCCTGGCCGCAGCAGCAGTCGTCACCCTGGCCGGTTGCTCGGCCACGAGCTCGGCGAGCACGAGCTCCGGCTCCGGCGACACCGACTGGAAGACCGCCACCAGCGCCGAGTCGGCCGGCGGCATGGACGCCCTGGTCAAGGCCGCGAAGGCGGAGGGCCAGCTCAACGTCATCGCCCTCCCGCCGACCTGGGCGAACTACGGCAAGATCATCGACGGCTTCGAGAAGAAGTACGACATCAAGATCAACTCGGCGAACCCGAACGGCTCGAGCGCCGACGAGGTCGCCGCCGTCAAGTCGCAGAAGGGCCAGTCGACCGCCCCGGACGTGCTCGACCTCGGCAACGCGGTGCTGCAGCAGAACCTCGACCTGCTCACCGACTACAAGGTCGCGAACTGGTCGGACATCCCCGACACGCTCAAGGACGCGGACGGCAAGTGGACCCGTGACTACACGGGCCTGATGTCGATCGGGTACGACTCGTCGAAGATCACGGACGCGCCGAAGGACCTGAACGACCTGCTCGGCAGCGAGTACGAGGGCAAGGTCTCGATCGCGGGTGACCCGACGCAGGCGAACCAGGCCGCGTCGGCGGTGTACCTCGCCGCGCTCGAGAACGGCGGCTCGGCGGACGACATCACCAAGGGTGTCGACTACTTCGGCAAGCTGAAGCAGGCCGGCAACTTCCAGAACGTGCTGCCCACGCAGGCGACGGTCGCCTCGGGCGAGACCCCGGTCGTCGTCCAGTGGTCGTACAACAACCTCGCGTGGGGCCCGGCCGCCGGGTCGAGCGGGAACAAGAACTGGAAGACCGTCGTCCCCGAGGGCCAGGCGCTCGGCTCGTACTACTCGCAGGCGATCAACAAGGACGCACCGCACCCCGCAGCCGCACGCCTGTGGCAGGAGTACATCGCCAGCCCGGACGCCCAGAACCTGTACCTGCAGGCCGGTGCGTTCCCGTCGACCCTCGCGGCGATGGAGCAGTCGGGCACGGTCGACAAGGACGCGCTCGAGGCCGCCGGCGGCATGCCGAAGGACTACGTCGAGCTCACCGACGCGCAGGTCACCGACGCGGCGAAGGTCCTCGCCGCGAAGTGGTCCGCCACGATGGGGTCCTGAGCAGCATGACCACCGCATCGGCTCCGAGCGGCGCCAGCGCGTTCGTGCCGGGACAGCCGGGACAGCCGGGACCGGCAGGACAGCCGGGACCGGGACACCCACCCGTCCCGGCCGCCACCGGCGTCGCTCCCGCGGGGAGCAGCGCCGTCGGCTCGGCGGCCGATGCCCCCGTCGTACCCGCCCCGGCACCGCAGCGGCGAGCTCCGTCTCGTCGCCGCCCCGGCCTCGCGTGGCTCGGCCTCACCCCGTTCGCCGCGTACGTCCTGCTGTTCCTCGCCGTCCCCGCCGTGATCGCGGTGGGGAGCGGGTTCACGACCGGCGACGGAGCGTTCACCCTCGCGAACCTCGCAGCGTTCCGCGACCCGTCCGTCCTCCGTGCCTTCGGCGGCTCGTTCGGCCTGTCCGCGGTCTCGGCCGTGATCGGCGCGGTGGTCGGAGCCGTGGTCTGCTGGGCGCTCTCCGCACTGCGGCCCGACGGGTTCGTCCGCTCGATGATCGACTCCGCCGCGAGCGTGCTCGCCCAGTTCGGCGGCGTGATGCTCGCCTTCGCGTTCATCGCCACGATCGGCGCGCAGGGACTCGTCACCACCTGGCTGGTGTCCGCCTTCGGCCTCGACCTCAACGCCGACGGTGCCTTCCTGTACACCGTGCCCGGCCTCGTCATCCCCTACGTCTACTTCCAGGTGCCGCTCATGGTCCTCACGTTCATGCCCGCGCTCGAGGGGGTCCGCTCCCAGTGGGGCGAGGCCGCCGCGACCCTCGGCGCCTCACGCGCGACCTACTGGCGGCGCATCGCCCTGCCCGTACTCGCACCGGCGTTCTGGGGGTCGCTGCTCCTGCTCTTCGCGAACGCGTTCTCGTCGTTCGCCACCGCCGCGGCCCTCATCTCGCAGGGCGGGATCGTCCCGCTGACGATCCGCACGCAGCTCACCAGCGAGACGATCATCGGCCTGCAGAACGTCGCGGGCGTGCTCGCTCTCGGCATGGTCGTGGTCATGGCGGTCGTGATGGGCGCCTACTCGCTGCTCCAGCGTCGCGCTGCGCGGTGGCAGCGGTGACCGCCGTGTCGTCGGTCCGCCCCGTGGCGACCGCACCCCGGCCTGGAGGCGCGACCCGCGTCGGCCGCTCCGGCGTCGCCCCGTCGCGGGTCACCGCCATCGTCGTGCTCGCCCTGGTCGGACTCGTCTTCGCCGTGCCGCTGGTCGCCCTGGCGCAGTTCACCTTCCGGCAGGGCACCGACGGCGGGCTCACCCTCGACCACTACGCGGCGATCGTCGACCCCGCGAACACCGCCACGTACCAGCCGGTCTTCGACGGTCTCGTGGCGTCCCTGCTCATCGCCGCGATCACGGTGGCGATCGTGCTGTTCGTGCTGCTCCCCGCCCAGATCGTCACCGCACTCCGCTACCCGCGCCTCCGCCGCGTGCTCGAGTTCGTCTGCCTGGTGCCGATCACCGTGCCCGTCGTGGTGCTCGTGGTCGGTTTCATCCCCGTGTACCAGGTCGTCGCCCAGGTGTTCGGCTCGGGCGCCTGGACCCTCGCGTTCGCGATCGGCATCGTGTCGCTGCCGTTCGCGTTCCGTCCGATCGCCACCGCGCTCACCGCGGTCGACGTCACGGTGCTCTCCGAGGCCGCTCGATCGCTCGGTGCCTCGTGGTGGACCGTCACGTGGCGGATCCTGCTGCCGAACCTCCGTCGCGGCATCACGGCCGCGTGCTTCCTGACCATCACGGTCGTCCTCGGCGAGTACACCCTCGCCTCGTTCCTGTCCCGCACCACGTTCCAGACCGCGCTCGTGCTCGTGCAGCAGACCGACCCGTACGTCGCCGCGGTCTTCTCGCTCGCCGCACTGCTGTTCGGCTTCGTGCTGCTCGTCGTCATCGGCCGGGTCGGCGCGGGCCGCCGGCGCACCCCGAAGGAGTCCGCATGACCGTCACCGCTCCCGCCGCCCCGGCGTCGCTGTCCACCGAGGGCGCGACCGTCGAGCTCGAGGCCGTGGAGAAGCACTACGGGTCCCACCGTGCGCTCGCCGGGCTGTCCCTCCGCATCGAGCCCGGCGAGTTCGTCTCGCTGCTCGGACCGTCCGGCTGCGGCAAGACCACCGCGCTCCGGGCGCTCGCCGGCCTCGAGGCGATCGACGCCGGCGCGATCCTCATCGACGGCGTCGACGTCGCCGCGGTGCCGGTCGAGCGTCGCGACATCGGCATGGTGTTCCAGCAGTACTCGCTCTTCCCGCACATGACGGTGCGGCAGAACGTGTCGTTCGGCCTCGAGATGCGCCGGGTCGCCGCCGCCGAACGCCGGGAACGGGTCATCGAGGCGCTCGACATGGTGCACCTCGCCGACTTCGCTGACCGGTACCCGCACCAGCTCTCCGGCGGACAGCAGCAGCGCGTCGCCCTCGCCCGTGCCCTGGTCACCCGCCCGCGCGTGCTCCTGCTCGACGAGCCGCTCTCCGCGCTCGACGCCAAGGTGCGGGTGTCCCTGCGCGACGAGATCCGCCGCATCCAGAGCGCCCTCGGCATCACGACCGTGTTCGTCACCCACGACCAGGAGGAGGCGCTCGCCGTCTCGGACCGCATCGCGGTGATGCACGCCGGCGGCATCGAGCAGGTCGGTACGCCCGAGGAGCTCTACCGCCACCCGGTCTCGGCCTTCACGGCGGACTTCGTCGGGCAGTCGAACCGCCTGCGGGGTGACCTGCGCGGCGGCGACGTCTTCGTCTACGGCTTCCGGGTCCCGGCGCTCGCTGCGGACACCGCGGACGGCCCCGTGACCGCGTACGTCCGCCCCGAGGACGTCGCCTTCGCCACGGAGGGCGTCACCGGCACCGTCGTCGCGTCGAGCTTCCTCGGCTCGATCCGCCGCACGACGGTCCGGCTCGACGACGACACCGTCGTGACCGTGCAGCACGAGGTCGGCGACCGTCGCGCGGCCGGTGACGCCGTGGCCCTGCGGCTGCTCGGCGCCCCGGTCGCGGTCGCCCCGCTCGCGTAGTGGAGCGTTCCCACCGTCGCGGAGCGTTCCGCGAAGGCGACACCCTGCCGCGAACCGTTCGCGGTGGACTGTCGCTTCCGCGGGGGTGAAGGCGACCCGGTGACGAACTGGAGGCACGGGGCGAGCCCGCCCCGTCCCTCCAGACCGGTGCGGGTCAGCGCTCGAAGCGCGCGGCCGGCTCGTCGGACAGGCCCGCCTCGACCCGGGCGAGCATGTCTGCGGACATCGCCGGCAGGGCGTCGAGCCGCGCCCAGAAGGCCTCGGTGTTCTCGCCGTCGGCGGGAGCCGGCGTGCCGGACAGGTACCGGCACGCGAAGACCAGGTCGAGGTACTGCGCGCGGTCGCCGTTCGGGTAGGTCATCTCCGGAAGGACGTGCACCCAGGTCAGGCGCTCGGCGACCACGACGACGTCGGCCTCCTCGAGGACCTCGCGCTCGGCGGCGACCGCGGGCTCCTCGCCGGGGTCGACGATCCCCGTCACCGGGGTCAGCGCGCCGTTGTCGGCGCGACGGACGACGAGCAGCTCGCGGTCCGGGCCCTCACCGCGCGTGACGACGGCGGTGATGCCCGTCATCCAGAGCGGGTCGTTCCCGACCTTCTCGCGCAGGGACAGGACGAAGTCAGGCGTGGGCATGCCCCCACGCTACCGATGCCGTGCGGCCTCCCTCTGTCGTCGACTGGTCATGACCAGTAGGGTGACAGCGTGGAGATCATCATCCTGCCGACGCCCGCCGAGGTCGGACGCGTCGCCGCCGCCAAGATCGCCTCGGTCGTCGCCGAGAAGCCGTCCGCCGTCGTGGGTCTCGCCACCGGATCGAGTCCGCAGGGCATCTACGCCGACCTGCGTCGTCGGGTCGAGGCGGGCGAGGTGTCCTTCGCCGCGGCTCGAGGATTCGCCCTCGACGAGTACGTCGGGATCCCGCTCGAGCACCCGGAGTCGTACGCCTCGGTGATCGCCCGCGACGTGGTCGAGCCCCTCGGGTTCGACCCCTCGCGCGTCCGCGTGCCCGACGGCCGCGCGGCCGACCTGGCGTTCGCGGCGAAGGAGTACGACGCCGCGATCCGGGCCGCCGGCGGGGTCGACGTGCAGATCCTCGGCATCGGGGCGAACGGGCACATCGGGTTCAACGAGCCGACGTCGTCGTTCGCGTCACGCACGCGCATCAAGACGCTCGCGCCGTCCACGCGCGAGGCGAACGCGCGCTTCTTCGACTCGCTCGACGAGGTCCCGACGCACTGCATGACGCAGGGGCTCGGCACCATCCTCGAGGCGCGCGAGCTCGTCCTCGTCGCGCAGGGCTCGACGAAGGCCGACGCCGTGGCCGCCGCGGTCGAGGGGCCGCTGTCGTCCTTCGCGCCCGGGTCGGCGCTGCAGCTGCACGAGCACGCGACCGTCGTGGTGGACGAGGAGGCGGCCGCCGGGCTGCGCCTGGCCGACTACTACCGGTACACCTACGCGAACAAGCCGGAGTGGCAGCGCTTCGAGTGACCCGGGCGGGTCCTCCCGGATCGGGAGGGGCGAGGTCAGCGGGCTGACGCCAGGCGGGCCAGACCCTCGCGCAGGGTTGCCTCGGAGCACCCGAAGTTGAGCCGCGCGTGACCGATGCCCGGTCGGCCGAAGTCCCGCCCGTTCGTCAGCGCGACCTTCGCCGCGTCGACCAGGTGCACGGCGGGGTCGTCGCCCCACGGCAGCGCTCGCAGGTCGAGCCAGGCCAGGTAGGACGCCCGCGGCTGCCGGTAGCCCGCGCCGGGCAGGGCCGTGCCGAGCTCCTCGGCCAGGATGCGTCGGTTCCCGGTCAGCTCCGCGAGCAGTGACGCGAGCCAGGGCTCCCCGTCGCGGAAGGAGGCGACGCTCGCGGTGTAGCCGAGGATCCCGGTGCGCTCGACGACCTCGACGGGCAGGCCGTCGAACCAGCCGCGCGCCCGTTCCGACGCGCCGACCATGAGCGCGCACTTCGTCCCCGCCAGGTTCCACGCCTTGCTCGCGCTCGTCAGTGCGACTCCGTGCTCGACCGCCTCGGGTCCGCAGGTGAGGAACGGGGTGAAGACCGCGTCGGCGTGCACGAGCGGTGCGTGGATCTCGTCCGAGACGACGACCGCGTCCCACTGTGCGGCGAGCTGGGCGAGCGCGACGAGGTCCTCGCGGGCGTGCACGAGGCCGAGGGGGTTGTGCGGGTTGCAGAGCAGCACCGTCCTGGCGCCGTCCGCGAAGGCGCGCTCGATCCCAGCGAGGTCCATCCGCCACCCGGCTGTGGTGTCGAACGGGTCGGGCTCGCCCCTCGGAGCGAGCAGCGGGACCTCGGTCGCGGAGCCGCCGGCCTCGCGGACGTACTCCCAGAACGGCGGGTAGACCGGCGGCATGATCACGACCTGGTCACCGGGGTCGATGATCCGACGGAGCACCTCGACCGCCGCGACCGAGACGTCCGTGGTCGTCCGGACCAGGTCGGGGTCGACGTCCCAGCCCCAGCGGCGGCCGGCGAAGTCAGCGAAGACCCCGGGGAGCACCCGGGTGTGCCCGACGTAGCCGGTGTCCCCGTTCCGGATCGCTCGCTCGAGGGCCTCGCGCACGGGCTCGGCGGGCACCGAGTCCATCTCGGCGACGAACATCGGCAGGACCTCGGGCGGGTAGGCGGTGTACTTCTCGCTCGTGCGGGTCCGCTGTGCATCGAGGACCGAGACCATGACGCTCATGTCGTCATCCTGACAGCCCGGCGGCCGCAGGTCACCCGACAGTGGTGTCGAGCAGCTCCTCGGACAGCTCCCACACGCGCCGGGCGTCCTCGGCGCTGCGCAGCGGCTTCCACAGCGGCGTCCGCCCAGGAGCGCCGCCGACACCGCCGGCCCCCGTCGGTCCGACGAACCCGCCGTCCCGCACGCCCGGGTCGGTGGCCGCCACGAGCGCCGGCAGCCCGGCGGTCCGCGGCGTGCCGACGAGCAGCCCGCGGGCGGACAACCACCGGATCACCCGGACCTGGGGCGTGTCCCCGCTCCGCCCGAGCTCCGGCCGGGCTGCGAGCAGGCTCGTCGGGGCGACACCCGGGTGCGTGAGGTTGCTCGTGATGCCCCAACCCTGCTCGGCGCTGCGCCGACCGAGCTCCAGCCCGAACAGGCCGAACGCGATCTTCGACTGCCGGTAGGCGCGCATCCCGTCGTAGCTGCGCTCCCAGTTCGGGTCCTCCCAGTGCACGGACCCACTGCGCGCGACGATGCTGATCTGCGAGGTGACGTGCCCGCGCGCCGCACGGAGCAGCGGGAGGAGGCCGCGGACGAGTGCGACGTGACCGAGGTGGTTCGTGCCGAGCTGCAGCTCGAAGCCGTCGGCCGTCGTCTGTCGTTCCGGTGGGGTCATCACGCCGGCGTTGCCCACGAGCAGGTCGATCGGCGTGCCCTCCGCGACCATCGACTCCGCGAACGCATCCACCGACGCGATGGACGACAGGTCCGTCGTGCCGAGCTCCACGACGGCGTCCGGGTGTTCGCGCAGCACCCGGGCACGCGCCGCCTCGCCCTTCACCGGGTTGCGCACCGGCAGCACGACCGCGGCGCCGGCGCCCGCGAGCGCCGTCGCGATGCCCAGGCCGATGCCGTCGCTGGCGCCGGTGACGACGGCGCGGGTGCCGTCCAGGCGCGGCAGGGTGATGTCGATGGGTCGTCGCGGCACGGTGGTCTCCTCGTCGTCGTCGCCCGTGGTCGGGCTGGTGCCAGCCTGCGACGGCCGGCGGTCCGCAACCAGGACCTGACGGACCGTGGCTGCGGAGGACGTACACCGGCGAGGATGGACCCGTGATCGATCGACCGGAGCTCGGCGCCTACCTCCGCGCACGTCGGGCGGCCCTGCAACCGTCCGACGTCGGCCTCCCGCCGGGGCAGCGACGGCGGACCGCAGGACTGCGCCGCGAGGAGGTCGCGGCGCTCTGCCACATGTCCGCGGACTACTACGCGCGGCTCGAGCGCGGCACCGGTCCGCAGCCCTCCGAGCAGATGGTCGCCGCGATCGCGCAGGGACTCCACCTGAGCAGGGCAGAGCGCGACCACGTCTTCCGCCTCGCCGGGCACCGCCCACCGGAGTCCGGCGTCGGCTCGGACCACGTCGGCCCGGGCATGATGCGCATCTTCGACCGTCTGGTCGACACCCCGGCCGAGGTCGTGACGGAGCTCGGCGAGACGCTCCTGCAGACGCCGCTCGCCGCCGCACTGTTCGGCGACGCGAGCCAGCGGCACGGACCGTCGCGTTCGATCGGCTGGCGCTGGTTCACCGAAGCGGGTGCGCGGGACCTGTTCCCACCCGAGGACCGGGAGACGACCGCACGGCTGTACGTCTCGTCGCTGCGTGAGGTCGCGGCGCGGCGCGGGGTCGGGTCCCGGGCGGCGCGGCTCGCCGACGAGCTCCTGCAGCGGTCCGACGAGTTCCGGGCGCTGTGGGACCGGCACGAGGTCGGCCTCGTCCCGGGGTCCGTCAAGCGCTACGACCACCCGGAGGTCGGCCGGGTCGAGCTGCACTGCCAGGTGCTCCTCGACCCGGAGCAGGCGCACGTGCTGCTCGTCTACACCGCGGTCCCGGGGACCGAGAGCCACGATCGGCTCCGGCTGCTGTCCGTCGTCGCGGCCTGAGACCGACGCCGGATCGTGACCACCCGGTCACGGGCGACCGACGACGATGGTCGCATGCGACGGGGGACCACGTTCGGAGCAGCGGGAACGGCGACGGCGTCGGCCGTGCTGGTGCTCGTGACGACCGGGTGCGCCGGCCTCGGCGCGACGGCGTGCCCGGCGATCGCCTGGGGCAACACCGTCGCGGTCGAGATCCCGGGCTCGGCAGACCCGGCGTCCGGGGTCACGGGCGTCGTCGTCTGCCAGGGCGCGGACTGTGCGCCCGGGGAACCCTCGCCGCCGGTGCTCCCGACCGCTCCCGGGGACGCCACACCCGGCGCAGCACCGGTCGGCCCTCCGTCCTCGGATGCGCTCAGCCCGACGGGCGACGCCGCTCGCTCCCTCGTGTTGCCCGCTGCCACGCCGGACGGCGACGTCTGGTCCGTGCCGATGTCGGCCGGAACCGGTGACCGTGGCCGTGTCGCGGTGGTCGGCGCGGACGATCGGGTGCTCGTCGAACGGGACGCCCGCTTCACGTGGGTCCGGCACGGCGGGAGCGAGCAGTGCGGCGGCCCCTCGACGGCACGGGTCGTCGTCCGGCTACCCTGACCGCACGCCGCACGCGATCCACCGGACACACGGGCCCGACCGGTAGGAGTGGTGGACCGCAGTCGACGCACGAAGGAGTGCCTCATGCCAGAACGCGCCATGCCGGACCGTCCCACCCCGCTCGACCCCGAGTCGCTCCCGGAACCGGTCGACGTGAGCGACAACAGCGCAGCGCTGCGGGCCGTGCACGAGGTCGTCGCCGCCGGACCGTTCGACGCGACGTGGGAGTCCCTCGCCGCCTACGAGCCGCCGCGCTGGTACGAGGACGCGAAGTTCGGCGTCTTCCTGCACTGGGGCGTGTACTCCGTCCCGGCATTCGGCAACGAGTGGTACTCCCGCGAGATGTACCGGCAGGGCACCGACGCCCACGACCACCACCGCGCGACCTACGGCGAGCACCGGGACTTCGGGTACAAGGACTTCATCCCGTCCTTCACGATGGAGCACTTCGACCCGACCGAGTGGGCCGCGCTGTTCCGTCGCGCCGGCGCGCAGTTCGTCGTGCCCGTGGCGGAGCACCACGACGGCTTCGCGATGTACGACACCGCTCGGTCCCGGTGGAGTGCGGCGCGGATGGGGCCGCGGCGTGACGTCTTCGGCGACCTGTCCCGCGCGGTCGACGAGGCCTGGATGGTCCGCGGTGCCTCGTCGCACCGTGCCGAGCACTGGTTCTTCATGAACGGCGGCGCTCGGTTCGACTCCGACGTGCTCGACCCGCGGTGGTCGGACTTCTACGGTCCGGCGCAGCGGGAGGAGACCGCACCGAACGAGCGGTTCCTCGAGGACTGGCTCCTGCGCACCGTCGAGGTGATCGACCGGTACCGGCCGCAAGTGCTCTGGTTCGACTGGTGGATCGAGCAGCCGGCGTTCGCCCCGGTGCTCCGGACCCTCGCGGCCTACTACTACAACCGCGCGGCCGAGTGGGGGCGCGAGGTCGTCATCAACTACAAGTGGGGGGCCTTCGCGCCCGGCACCGCCGTGTACGACATCGAACGCGGAGCCGTCGCGGGGGTCGAACCGACGGTGTGGCAGAACGACACGGCGGTGTCCCGGACGTCCTGGTGCTGGGTCGAGGGACACGAGTACAAGAGCGTCCGCGAACTCGTGGCCGAGCTCGTCGACGTCGTCGCGAAGCGCGGGGTGCTGCTGCTCAACGTCGGTCCGAAGCCGGACGGCACGATCCCGGACGAGGAACAGCGCCTGCTCGAGGGCATCGGGCACTGGCTCGCCCTGCACGGCGAAGCGATCTACGGCACGCGGCCCTGGGCGGTGCCGTCCGAGGGCCCGACCGTGGTCGCGGCGGGGTCGTTCGTCGACGGTGCCGCCCCCGCGTACACGGCCGAGGACGTCCGCTACACGGTGCGGCACGACGTCACCGGCGACGCGCTCTACGCGGTCCTGCTCGCGCAGCCCGACGGCGGCGTCGCACGGCTGCGCGCGCTCGCGTCGACCTCCGCGCTCCTCACCCGCACGATCAGCGACGTCGCGGTGCTCGGATCCGGCACCGTCACCCGGTGGGATCGGACACCGGACGCCCTCGAGGTCGCGGTCGACGGCTCCACGACCGAGCACAGCGGCCCCGTGCTGCGGATCCGCTTCGCACCGGAGTCGGACCAGCCCCGCCAGGACTTCCTCCACCAGTGACCGCCCGGCGGGAACGGACTGCCGGGGTCAGTCGCCGGTGGAGTCCGGGCGCAACCAGAACGGCGACCAGTGGTACCCGTCCGGATCGTCGAACTGCCGCTGATACATGAACGGGTACTCGTCGGTGTCCCCGATCCGCCCGCCCGCAGCACGAGCCCGTTCGACGAGTTCGTCGACGGCCTCCCGACTGTCCAGGTCGAACGACAGTGTCACCTTCGACGGGGTGTCCGGGCCGCCGACCAGATCCTCCGTGCCGCCGACGCTCGCGTAGGCCTCGCGGCTGCTGAGCATCAGGTACTGGTCGGGCCCGAACACGATGCACGAGACGTCGTCCCGCGACATCCGCGGATCGAGGGTCCACCCGAGCGCCGAGTAGAAGGCGGTGGCGCGCTCGACGCTCGCGACCGGGCAGGACACGAAGAGGGTCATGCGGCGATGCTCTCGCCCGACTCCGTTGCGGTCAAGACCCGGCGGCGGCCAGCTCGCGACCCGCGCCCCACACCCGCCGCACCTCGAGTGCGGGCGAGAGTGCCACGAGGTCCGCTGCGTACCCGGGCGCGATCCGACCGAGCCGATCGTCGGGCCCCAGCGCCGCAGCGGGCACGCTCGTCAGCGCAGCGACCGCCTCGGGCAGCGTGGCCCCGGCGGCCGAGACGGCGAGCCGCAGCGCCGCGTCCTGCGTCAGCGTCGAGCCCGCGATCGTGTCCGTGCCGGCGACCCGCGCGACGCCGTCCACCACGTCGACCGCGAGCGACCCGAGCGCGTACGAGCCGTCGGGCGAGCCGGCCGCGGCCATCGCGTCGGTGATGAGCGCGACCCGACCGGGTGCGGCGCGCAGCAGCACCCGGGCGACAGCGGGGTGCACGTGCACACCGTCGAGGATGAGCTCGAGCGTCACCCGGTCGTCCTCGAGCGCCGCGGCGATCGGCCCTGGCGCCCGGTGGTGCAGCCCGGGCATCGCGTTGCACGCGTGCGTGAGCAGGGTCGCACCGGCGTCGAAAGCCGCGCGGGCATGGTCGTACGAGCAGACGGTGTGGCCGACCGCGACCGTGACCCCGGCGTCGACGAAGCGGCGGACGGCGTCGAGCGCTCCCGGCAGCTCGGGTGCGACGGTGACCTGGCGCATGACCCCGGCGCCCGCGTCGAGCAGCGCGTCGACGGCGGACGGCGACGGGTCGACCAGGTGTGCGGCGTTGTGGGCGCCCCTGTTGTCGGGGGAGAGGAACGGGCCCTCGAGGTGCGCGCCGAGCACGAGCGGGTCGGCCGCGGCGACGGTGCGGATGCGGTCGAGTGACACGGCGAGCGAGGGCACGGGGTTCGCGACGAGGGACAGGACCGACCGGGTCGTCCCGTGCGCCCGGTGCACGGCGAGCGCGGCGTCGAAGGAGTCGTCCTCGTAGGCGGCTCCGCCCCCGCCGTGTCCGTGCAGGTCGACGAAGCCGGGGGTCAGGACGGCGTCACCGAGGTCGACGACCTCGGCACCCGATGCGGCGTCCGGCAGCCCGGCACCCGAGCCGACCGCCTCGATCGCGGCGCCGGCGAGCAGGACCCAGCCGTCCTCGACCGCGCCGGCCGCGTCGACGACGCGGGCGGCACGGACCAGGGTGCGCCGCGCCTCCAGACCGGAGCCTGACCCGGCCGACCCGACCGACCCGACGGACCCAGCCGATCCGACGGACCCGGCCGACCCGACGGGCACGTCGGACCCGCCCGCCCCCGCAGGCCGGCTCACGCCGTCTCCCGCCGGAACGCGACCACCCCGGAGAACGCCGCGACCAGCACGAAGACCAGCCCGACCACCGGGTGCCCGAGCGACAGCCACGCGCCACCGGCGGCGATGACGAGCGCGGTCTCGACGACCACCTTGCCCACCACGTCCGTGTCGATCGGCGACCGCGGGGACCGGAACAGGAACCAGACGACCGCGGCGAACAGCGGCGCCCCGACCATGAACAGCACGCCCGGGAACGGGAACGGCCACGCGAGGTAGCCCCAGTACGCCAGCGAGAGCAGCCCGAACGCGCACACGAGCACGCGCAGCACCACCCAGCCGGAGACGGAGACCCCCCGGCGAGCGGGAGCCGGATCCGTGGGGGGCGGGACGTCGCCCCAGTCGACGGGACTCTGCGGTGCATTCGTCATGTGCTGCCTACCGGAAGATGATCGTGCGGGCGCCGTCGAGCAGGACACGGTCCTCCGCGATCCAGCGCACCGCCTGTGTCAGGGTGCGGGACTCCTCGTCCTGGCCGATCGAGACCAGCTCGGAGGGTTCCTTCGTGTGGTCCACGCGGACGACGTTCTGCTCGATGATCGGGCCCTCGTCGAGGTCGCTCGTCACGAAGTGTGCCGTCGCACCGATGAGCTTCACGCCGCGGGCGTGGGCCTGCCGGTACGGGTTCGCGCCCTTGAAGCCCGGCAGGAACGAGTGGTGGATGTTGACGGCGCGGCCCTCGAGCGCGGCGCAGAGCTCCGGCGACAGGATCTGCATGTAGCGCGCGAGGACGACGAGCTCGATGTCGTGCTCCTCCACCGCCTCGAGGATGCGCCGCTCCATCGCCTGCTTGGAGTCCGCGTCGGTGACCGGTCGGTGCTCGAACGGCACGGAGTAGAAGGACGCCAGGCCGGACAGGTCGGCGTGGTTCGACAGCACGAGCGGGACCTCGATCGGCAGCTGCCCGCCGCGCTGGCGGTAGAGCAGGTCGTTGAGGCAGTGCCCGGCCTTCGACACGAGCACCAGGGTGCGCATCGGACGTCCGACCACGTCGAGCTGGACGCGCATGTCGTACCGCTCGACGACGGGGGCGAGGGCCTGTTCGAAGGCCTCGCGGTCGACCGGCGCCATGACCTGCAGGCGCATGAAGAACGAGTTCGTGTCGGCGCTCGAGAACTGCTGCGACTCGGTGATGTTGCCGTTGGCTGCCACGACGGCTCCGGACACGGCGTGCACGATCCCGGGCTGGTCGTCGCAGACGAGCGTGAGGGTCCAGTGCGTGGGGTTCGGGTCGGTCACGGAGATCAGGGTACCGGGGCGGTCCGGCCTGGAGGCCCGTGGTGCGTCCGACGTGCGCCCCACGCGGGCAGGCTGGTCGGTGAGTGCTCGTCGGCTCGCGTCAGCGCGCGTCCGCCCGCGCCAGCGCCCGGTCCGCGAGCGTCAGGACGGCGAGCAGCACGCCGACGCCGAGCATCACCCACGCGAGCACGTGCAGGTCCGGCGTGGTCGGTGCCTGCCCGAACACCCCACCGATGAGCGACGACGCCGCGATCGCGCCGATGTAGATGCTCGTGCGTGAGAGCCCGGCCGCGGTGCCGATGTACTCCGAGGGCACCACCTTGTAGAGCGCCGCCTGGTTCGACACGGATGCCAGGGCCTGCGGGACGCCGAACAGCGCCGGCACGACGAGCAGGAGCACCAGCGGCGACCCGGCGTGCAGGAGGAGCAGGAGCCCGGCCCCGACCAGGGGGACGAGCGCAGCGACCACGAGCGGTCGACGGACAGCGGTCCGCCGCGCGACGACGAACGACACCACCCCGGCCACGACGGCGGCGGGCAGCTGCAGGTACCCGGCGACGTCGCTCGGGTAGCCCGCGACGTCCTGCACCCACTGCGAGAACCCGTAGGTCATCGTGTACGCGAGCAGGTAGGTCAGGAACAGCCGGGCGTAGGTGCGGGACAGCGCAGCGTTCCGGACGAGCAGCCGGACGTCGACGAACGGCTTCGTCGCGCGCAGCTCCCACAGCACGAGCGCCACGAGCAGCGCGACCGCGACCGCGAGCAGCCACCAGAGTCCGGCGCCGAGGTCGAGCAGGAACACCAGCAGCGCCGACACCGTGCCGGTCATCAGCAGCATACCGAGCGGGTCCAGGGCCGTGCGGACCGGCAGCTGCTCGGCATCCCGGGGTCGGAGCCGGTCGGACGGCAGCCACATCGCGGCGACGACGATGCCGAACACGGCGAGCGGGACGTTCACCAGGAAGATCGCGTGCCAGCCGAACGCCGCGATGAGCGCCCCGCCGAGGGGTGGTCCGGCAGCAGCGGACACGAGCGAGGTGATCGACAGGGCACCGAGCACGAGCGGTGGGGTCGGCTTGCCGATCCGGGCGGAGTGCTGCCGCAGTGTGGTCAGGGCCGCCGGGTACGCCGACGACGTCCCGATCCCGATGAGCACCCGCGCGGTGACCGCACCGCCGAAGCCGGTCAGCACCTCGGGCACGACGCCCGCGACGCCGACGATCACCAGTCCGGTGAGGAAGACCTTCTTCGGGCCGAACCGGTCGGCGAGCTTGCCCATCGTCGGCTGTGCGACCGCGCTCGCCAGGTAGAGCGCAGCGACGAGCCAGATCGCCTGCGACGCCCCGATGCCGAGGTCGCGGGAGATCGGCGCGAGGGCGACGGACACCATCGTCGTGTTGATCGGGTTGAGCAGCGGCCCGACCAGGACGGGGACGAGGAGCTTCGGGCCGAAGCCGCTCCCGCCGGTGGTGGCGGTGTCAGCGGTGGTCGGGACGGGGGAGGTCGACGTGGACGTGGTGGGCTTCTTCCGGGTCAGTCGTCGGTGAGCGGCAGGAGGATGGCGAGGGCACGGGCGACCGTGGCGCGGTCGTCCTCGGGCAGGGCCGCCAGGCGGTCCGTGAGCACACGGGACCGGTTGGTCCACGCGTCGGCGCGGGCGCGCGAGCCGGTCTCCGTGGCGCGGACGAGCGTGCGACGGCCGTCCGCCGGGTCCGGACGGCGTTCGACGAGCCCGAGGTCGACGAGCGCCTGCACGGTCGCGCCCATCGACTGCGGGCGGACACCCTCGGCGCGCGCGAGGTCGGCGACGGTGCTCTCCCCGTGGCGCAGGAGTCGACCGAGCGCGGCGGTCTGGGACGCGGTCACCTCGTCGGCCTTCCCGGCGAGGACCGTGCGGCGGATGCGACCGTGCAGGGTCAGCAGGTCGTCCGCGAGCGTCTCGATCGGTTCCACACCGGAACGATACGACTCGGCAGGGCAACTTGCAAGGTTGCCTTCTGATCAGACGACGCCGTCCGCGGCGGCACCGATGGTGCCGTCGGTCGTGAACGGTCGCAGGGCCGCCACGAGTCCGTCCACGTCGTCGCCGAACCAGGCGTTGCTCGCCTGCACGCGGGGCCAGGCGTCCGCCAGCAGCTCCCGACCGTCACGGGTCAGGTGCAGCCGGGAGGCCCGCCCCCGACCCGGCGCGGCGCCCCGCTCGACGAGTCCCCGCGTCTCGAGCCCGCCCACCAGTGCGGCCATGCTCTGCGGTCGGACGCCGACGGCGCGGGCGAGCTCGGCCTGGTTGTGCTCGCCGCCGGCGGCGAGCTGCACCAGTGCGCCGAACTCGACCGGGCTCAGGTCGAGGGGTTCGAGCTCCTCGGCGAGCCGTCGGGCGAGCTCCCGCGCGGCGCGGATCACCGTCCACGCGGCGACGGAATCGACGTCGTCGCCGCTCACCGAGAAGTCGCTGGGCACGGCCCGATCCTACCGGCGTAGTGTTCAGTAACAGAAAACTGATACCGAAGGAGGGGCCACCATGACCGACACGATCGCGATCACGGGCGTCACCGGGGACGTCGGTGGGAAGACGCTCGAACTGCTGCGCGACTCCGGGGCACCGGTGCGCGCCGTCGTCCGTCGTCACGACCAGGCCGAGCGGCTCCGGGCGCGGGGGATCGACGCGCGGCTCGCGGACCTCGACGACCTCGATGCCCTGACCCGTGCCCTCGACGGCGTCGACCGCCTCTTCCTCGTCACGCCGGTCAGCAAGCGGCAGGCGGAGCAGGGCGAGACCGGGGTTCGCGCCGCGCAGCGAGCCGGTGTGCCGCGGGTGGTGCACCTGTCCGGCGGGGACGCGGCCGAGCACTCGCCCATGCCGTGGGCCGCGGCGGCCTGGCGGACCGACCGGATCCTGCGGGAGAGCGGGCTCGCGTGGACGATCCTGCACCCGTCGGCGTTCATGACGAACCTGCTGCCCTCGGCGCCGGCGATCCGCCGCGGGTGGTTCCCGCACACCACCGGTCGTGGCCGAGCGGGCTGGATCGACACCGCCGACATCGCGCGGACCGCGGCCGCGGTGCTGACCGAGGACGGGCACGACGGCACCGAGCCCGTGCTCACCGGTCCGGACGCACTCGACGCCGGAGGGATCGCGGCCGGCCTCTCGTCGGGACTCGGACGCCGCGTGCGCCCCGTGCACCTGCCGAGCCGCGTCTACCGAGCCGTCGTCCGCGCCGGCGGTGTCCCGGCGTGGCAGGCGGAAGGGCTCCGGCAGCAGTTCGGACGGGTGCTCCGTCGTGGACTCGACGGTGTCGACGTCATGAGCGACGACGTGGCCCGGATCACCGGACGGCCGCCGCGGTCGCTGGCGGAGTGGGCACGCGGGAACCGCGAGCAGCTGACGGGCCGGGGCTGACACGGCGGACGTGCGCCGTGCCTCCCGGCCGTGACGTCAGCCCGCGGTGGTGAGGGTCGTGACCAGGTGTTCCTGCACGTACCCGATCCAGTCGTAGACGTCGCGGAGGCCGAGGCCGGCGTCCCCGGCGTACGAGGCCTCCTCGGATGCGGCGTCCGTGATGCCGAGCCGCTCCGCGATCGTCAGCCGGAGGTCGGTGAGGCACCGCAGCCACGCCTGCTCGTCGTGGGCGGTCAGTGCGCCGTCCCGCGTGCCGGTCAGCCAGTCGTGCACGACGTCGGCGTTCGCGGTCTTCTGCGTCAGCAGGTCCGCCTGCGTCCAGCGGCGGAACTCGTCGCTCGCCTCGGTGTCCGAGGGGTAGGCGTCCGGGAACATCCGCGCCGCGACGGGGTCGGCGGTCAGGTCACCGGCGAGCACCTGCTGCAGCTGCTCCGTGAGCGAGGCGAGGACCGCGCGCTCGCCCTCGGACATCGCGAGGTGCACCCCGTCCTGCTGCCGGGTGAAGGGGATCACGCGTCCGGTCCCGCGGCGCGGTCGACCGTGGCCTGCAGGCCGTAGCCGTGCATCGCCTCGACGTGGCGCTCCATCGCCTCGCGGGCACCGGTCGCGACGATCGCCCGGCCGTCGTCGTGCACCTGGCGCATGAGCCGCTCGGCGCGGGCGTGCGAGAAGCCGAAGTAGCTCTGGAAGACGTAGGTGACGTACGACATCAGGTTCACCGGGTCGTCCCAGACCACGGTGACCCACGGGACATCGAACCGGGCGGCGAGGTCGGTGCGCTCCTCGACGTCGGGGCTGATCAGGGTCATGCGACGGCGGTCATGCGTCGACGGGGATGCTCGGGTGCATGTCCCCAAGGGTGACACGAACGTGCCCGCTCGGTACGATCGAGGGGTCGCGACTGGCGTTGGATGGGTCACCATCGGGGAGCGACACCTGACACGGAGCGCGGCCGTACGCCTGGGCCGCGCCCACCCGTCCACCTCGTCGCGTCCGCGCGGCGATCAGACAACGAGGAGTCCCGTGTCCATCACCGATCTGACGCCTGCCACCGCGCAGTCCACGTTCAACGCCCCGCTCGCCGAGGTCGACCCCGAGATCGCCGCCGTGCTGCAGAACGAGCTCGGCCGCCAGCGCGACACCCTCGAGATGATCGCGTCCGAGAACTTCGTCCCGCGCGCCGTCCTCGAGTCACAGGGCTCCGTCCTGACGAACAAGTACGCCGAGGGCTACCCGGGCAAGCGCTACTACGGCGGCTGCGAGTTCGTCGACGTCGCCGAGCAGCTCGCCATCGACCGGGCGAAGGCCCTGTTCGGTGCCGCCTACGCGAACGTGCAGCCGCACTCCGGCGCGAGCGCGAACGCCGCGGTGCTGCACGCCATCGCCTCGGCCGGGGACACGATCCTCGGCCTCGAGCTCGCCCACGGCGGTCACCTGACGCACGGCATGAAGCTCAACTTCTCCGGCCGCATCTACAACGCGGTGTCGTACGGCGTCGACCCGGAGACCTTCGAGGTCGACTACGACGACATCCGCGCGAAGGCGATCGAGCACCAGCCGAAGGTCCTCATCGCCGGCTGGTCGGCCTACCCGCGCCAGCTCGACTTCGCGAAGTTCCGTGCGATCGCGGACGAGGTCGGCGCGACGCTCTGGGTGGACATGGCGCACTTCGCCGGTCTCGTCGCCGCGGGCCTGCACCCGTCGCCGCTGCCCCACGCGCACGTCGTGTCCTCGACCGTGCACAAGACGCTCGCCGGTCCGCGCTCGGGCATCATCCTGTCCAACGAGGAGTCGCTCTTCAAGAAGCTGAACTCCGCGGTGTTCCCGGGCCAGCAGGGCGGTCCGCTCATGCACGTGATCGCCGCCAAGGCCACCGCGTTCCTGCTCGCGGGCCAGCCGGAGTTCAAGGACCGCCAGGAGCGCACGCTCCGCGGCGCTCGTCTGCTGGCGGACCGGCTCACGCAGGCCGACGCGCGGGCCGCGGGCATCGACGTCCTCACCGGCGGTACCGACGTGCACCTGGTGCTCGTCGACCTGCGCGAGTCCGAGGTCGACGGCAAGCAGGCAGAGGACCTGCTGCACGAGGTCGGCATCACCGTGAACCGCAACTCCGTGCCGTTCGACCCGCGCCCGCCGATGGTCACCTCGGGTGTCCGCATCGGCACCCCGGCGCTGGCGACCCGCGGCTTCGGCGACGCCGAGTTCACCGAGGTGGCGGACATCATCGCGCTGACCCTCATGCCGAACCCGGACATCGCAGCGCTCTCGGCCCGGGTGAAGGCCCTGACCGACGCGTTCCCGCTGTACGCGTGAGCGCCGCGCTCCCTCGTGAGCGTTGGGCGGGTGAGGGCAGTGCCGTCCGCATCGACGGCACCGCCCTCGCCGCGCGCACGCTCGACGACCTGAAGGTCCGCATCGACCGGTTGCACGACCACGGGTTCCGGCCCGGGCTCGGCACGATCATGGTCGGCCAGAACCCGGGTTCGGTGTCGTACGTCGCCGGCAAGCACAAGGACTCGGCGCAGATCGGGCTCGACTCGGTCCGCATCGACCTGGCGGAGACCGCGAGTGCGGCCGACATCCGCTCGGCGATCCTGCAGATGAACGACGACCCCCGGGTCACGGCGTTCATCGTGCAGCTCCCGCTGCCGCAGGGCATCGACCCGGTCCCGATGCTCGAGCTGATGAACCCGGCGAAGGACGCCGACGGCCTGCACCCGACGAACCTCGGCGAGCTCGTGCTCGCGGTCCCCGGCGGAGCCGGAACGATCGACGCGCCGCTGCCGTGCACCCCGCGCGGCATCGTCGCGATGCTCGAGGCCTACGACGTCCCGATCCGCGGGCAGCACGTCACGATCATCGGGCAGGGCCTGACGGTCGGTCGTCCGCTCGGGCTGCTCCTGACCCGGCTCGAGGCCACCGCGACGTTGACGCACTCCCTGACCGAGGACGTCGCCGCCGAGTGCCGTCGCGCGGACATCATCGTCGCGGCCGCCGGTGTCGCCGGGCTCGTGCAGCCGGACTGGGTCAAGCCCGGTGCGGCCGTCATCGACGTGGGCATCAGCAGGATCGTCGATGAGACCACCGGGAAGGCGAAGCTCCGCGGTGACGTCGACCCCTCGGTGGCGTCGGTCGCCGGGTTCCTGTCGCCGACCCCGGGCGGCGTCGGGCCGATGACCCGCGCGATGCTCATGAAGAACGTCGTCGAGGCCGCCGAGCGCCACCTGCGCTAGCTGTGATGTTCAGGCAGGTTGTTGAGTCTGCTGATGGGTGGTGCTCCGATGGCGGAGTGAGTCCTGTGGTGATTGTAGAAGTGGAGCCAGCCCGGGAGCGCTTGTCGGCGTTCGGTCTCTGAGCCGT
>NZ_JAUCMM010000009.1:0-130982 GCF_030362975.1 Curtobacterium subtropicum | reverse complement strand
TGGCCCGCCCCCCGGGGGGGGGGGGGGGGGGGGGGCGGGCGGCCCCCGCGCCTCCCGTCCGTCGTCGCCCCGTCCGCCCGGTCCGCCCGGTCCGCCCGGTTCGCCCGGTTCGCCCGGCCCGTTCTGGTCGCACGACATGCCGTCGCGGTGGAAGGTGAGCGGCGCGTCTTGCGACCAGGACGACCGCGGGCGGCATGTCATGCGACCAGGACGACCGCGGGCGGCACGTCGTGCGACCAGGCGACTCGACCCGGCGCACCGGCACGTCACGAGGCAGCGAGCAGCCGCAGCGCCGCTGCGTCAGCCCTTCGGCACCGGGGGACCGATGACCAGCAGGGCCGAGAACACCAGCGCGACGGCGACGACACCGATGCCGGCCGACACCGCGGGGCGCCGCACCACGAAGAAGAGCAGGCGGTCCCAGAACCCCGACCGGTCGTCGGGCGACCGGCGCCACGGGCCCTCGAGCATGCCGCGCCGGGCGACCGCGACCTCGAACGGCACGGTGGCGTACGGCACGACGGCACTGACCCAGCCGAGCACGAGCGCCCCGACCGACCAGCGCTGGTTCACCGCGACGACGGTCGTCACCACGAGGTACGCCAGGAACACGAACCCGTGGACGCTCCCGCCGATCCGTACGCCCCAGTCGCCGGCGTCCAACCCGTACTTCAGCACCATGCCGGCGATCAGGAGCGTCCAGGTCACGAGTTCGGCCACCGCAGCGGCGCGGAACAGGGAGCGAGGGGTCATGGCCCACATGGTCGCGCACCCGTCCGGGAAGAACCCCGACAGCCGCCCGCCACAGCCCCGACAGCCGCCAGCCACGGCCCCGGCAGCCAGCCACAGCCCCACCGCGGCCGCGCCACAGCCCCCACCACGGCCGCGCCGCCGCACCTCGCCCCGCCGCGGCCCGACACACCGGCGGTCGTATCGATTCGACCCCGGGAGCGGGTAGCGTCGGGGGCATGTCAGCGCCGACCGAGAGCCGTCCCCTGAACATCGTCGTCTGGAACGAGAACGTGCACGAGAGCCGCGGTGACGCGACCGTGCTCGGGCACTACCCCGACGGCATGCACACCGTGATCGCCGCCGCACTCCGGGAGCACCACCCGGAGGCATCGGTCAGCACCGCAACGCTGCAGCAACCGGAGCACGGCCTGACCGCCGAGCGGCTCGCGCAGACCGACGTCCTGTTCTGGTGGGGCCACGTCGCCCACCAGGACGTCTCCGACGAGGTCGTCACCCGCGTCGTCGAGGCCGTGCACGCCGGGATGGGCCTGGTCGTGCTGCACTCCGGGCACTACTCGAAGCCGTTCACCCGGCTGATGGGCACCACGTGCTCGCTGAAGTGGCGCAACGACGGGGAGCGCGAGCTCGTCTGGACGATCGCACCCGAGCACCCGATCGCCGCCGGCGTCCCACACCCGATCGTCATCGACCGCCAGGAGATGTACGGCGAGTACTTCGACATCCCCCGCCCCGACGAGGAGGTCTTCCTGTCGACCTTCGCCGGCGGTGAGGTCTTCCGCTCCGGTGTCGCCTACCGCCGCGGCCTCGGCCGGGTCTTCTACTTCTCGCCGGGCGACCAGGAGTACCCCGTCTACCACCACCCCGACGTCCAGCGGGTGCTCGCGAACGCGGCGTCCTGGGCGGCGCCGACGTCCGAGCGGCGCGCGCTGACCGCCGACCCCCACCCGCGGGACTGGTTCCTCGACGCCGGTGCGGGTACACAGGAGGGATGACCGACCAGCTCGACGGTGCGGCCCGGCGCACCGCGGTGATCGAGGCGCTCGCCGTCCTGGGTTCCGGCCCGGAGGAGCGCTTCGACCGCATCACGCGCATGACCCACGAGGCGTTCGGCGTCCCGCTGACCTTCCTGAACCTCGTGCACGCCGACCTCGTCACCACGCAGTCGACGTACGGGTTCCAGCAGGGCACGAGCGTGCCGGCCACCGGGCAGTTCTGCGCGACGACCGTGCTGACGCCCGGACCCATGGTGGTCCCGGACACGCTCCTCGACGTCCGGTTCGCCGACACCCCGGCCGTGACCGAGTACGGGGTCCGGTTCTACGCGGGAGCGCCGCTGACGATGCCGGACGGCACCCGTGTGGGGACGCTGTGCGTCATGGATGCCGAACCGCGGGTGTTCTCCGACGAGGACCTCGCGCTCCTCGGGGACCTCGCGCGCTGGGCGGAACGTGAGCTCGGGCACTCGATCGAGCAGGGCCGGGTGCGCCGGGTGCTCACCGGGCTGGTACCCGAGCCCGTCACGGTGCCGGGTGCCGCGGTGGACGGGTTCATCGAGCCGGACGAACACGGCGGCGACCTGGTCGACTGGCGCGTCGACGCCGACGGGACGGTCCAGGCCACCGTCGGCACGGTCGCCGCGGCAGGTCGGGCCTCGGCGCTCCTCGCCGCCTCGGTGCGGGCCGCGGTCGTCGCACGCAGCGACCTGCCGCTCCGTGAGGCCCTCGCCGGCCTGGAGGCGCAACTCGCCCCCGACCTGTCGGCCGGCGCTGCCGTCGGGTCCGTCCTGCACGTGCGCCTCGACCCGACGACGGGTCACGCGGAGTGGGTCGACGCCGGACACGGTCCGGCGCTGCTCGTCCGTGCCGACGCGACCACGACCACCCTGTGGTCGTCGGACCTGCCGATCGGCCTGCAGCCCGTGACCGTCCCGCGGACCGTCGGGACACTCGACCTCGCGCCGGGGGACCGGCTGGTGCTCGTCACCGACGGCACGCTGGCCCTCGACGGGATCGGTGACGTGCAGGCACTCGCCGCCCTGGCAGCGGCGCACCCCGAGGACCTCGTCGCGCACATCCGGTCGCTCGTCCCGGCCGGCGGCAGCGCCGCGGACGTCGCCGTCGTGGTGCTCACGCGCACCTGACCGCGCGGAGTGGCCGGGAGCGGGTGGTCAGCGGTCCCGCGGGGCCGGGCGTCCGGTCGCGGTGGCGACGAGCAGCGTGGCCAGGAGCGCGACGCCGGCGAGCTCGATGCCGAGGCCCGCGGTCTTCCAGTAGGCGCTGCCGACGACCTGGGGCTGCGTGATCGCGTCCGGCCACCACGGGTCGAGGAACGGCACCGTGCCCGGGAACGGGTCGAGCCCGAGCACGACGAGCCCGGCGAGGAGCAGCACCACCCCGAGCCCGGCCATCGCGCCGCGGGACCGGTGGAGCATCCGGACGACGAGCGCGCCGACCATGCCGATCATGCCGATCACGGCGATCAGGAAGGCGATGACGACGACGGGCTGCGGTGCGAGGGCGACCCAGTCGAGCACGGCGATCGGCAGCAGCAGCCACCGTCCCACCCGTGCCCAGCGTCCGGGCTCCAGCCGTCCTTCCATGCCGGTCACCGTACGGCAGCCCTCCGGGGGGTCCCCTGAGGGCCCCCTTCGAGCAGTGCCTCCTGGCTACCATCGACGGCATGGCGCAGGACGGCCGGATCAGGCAGGAGCGGGCGGTGGCGACCCGCGCGGCCCTCATCGAGGCGGCGGCGGCCGAGTTCGACGAGCGCGGCTTCGTGGGGGCGTCGATGGACGGCGTCGCCGACCGGGCCGGCATGACGAAGGGTGCGCTGTACTTCCACTTCCGGTCGAAGGTCGACATCGCGGGTGCGGTGATCGCCCGGCAGGACGAGATCTCGCGGCACTACGCCGAGGTGGCGGCCGCGCGGTCGACCTCGCCGCTCGAGTCGCTGATGTGGATGTCGCAGGGGGTGGCGACGCAGATGACGCGGGAGGTCGTGGTCCGCGCCGGGCTCCGGCTCGCCACCGACCCGAACACCAGGGTGATCCCGCGGGACCGGCCGTACGAGCACTGGGTCGAGCACACCGCCGACGTGGTCCGGCGGGCGATCGACGCGGGCGAGGTCGACCCGTCGTGGGACCCTCGGATGATCGGCCACGTGGTGAGTCCGGCGGTGGCGGGCGTCCAGATGTTCTCGGACGTGCTGCACGACCGCGCCGACCTGTTCGAGCGGCTCCGCGAGCTCTGGACGGTGCTGCTGTCGGCGATCGCCACCGAACGGACCCGGGCGGACGTCCCACGGCTCGTGGCGATCATCGAGCCGGAGCGCCCCGGAGACGTCAGCGCCCCCGGAGGAGCCAGCACCCCCGGACGAGCCAGCACCCCCGGACGAGCCTGAGCGACGCGGGTCCCCCCAGGGACACCCACGTCGCTTCTCTTGGAGGATACCAAGGAGTACGTTTCCGCAGCAGCCCCACGTTCGCGGGGATCGCGCCGCCGCCCTACCCTTGCGTGATGGGCACCCCGGCCGCCGAGTTCGACGTCGACGTCGACCTCGTCGCCGCACTGCTCCGCGTCCAGCACCCGGATCTCGCCGACCTGCCGCTGCGCATCGTCGCGAGCGGGTGGGACAACGTCGTGGTCCGGGCCGGCGACTCCCTGGCCGTGCGGCTGCCCCGCCGCGCCGCCGCCGCCACCCTGGTCGAGCACGAGCAGCGCTGGCTTCCGACGATCGCCGCGCTGGTGGGCGACGTCGTGCCGGTCCCCGAGCCCGTCCGCACCGGCCGCCCGGCGCTCGGGTACCCGTGGGCGTGGAGCGTCGTGCCCTGGTTCCCCGGTCGCACGGCGGGGGAGCACGCCCAGGGCGTCCGGGTGGCACACGACCTCGCCGCCGTGGTGACCCGCCTGCACGTGCCCGCCCCGCCGGATGCTCCGGTGAACCCGGTCCGCGCCGTCCCGCTCGCGACGCGGAGCGACGCCGTCCTGACGCGACTGGCGACGGACGACGTGCCCCGGGCCGCGGAGCTGGCAACGCTCTGGCGGACCGCGGCCGGGGCGCCGACGCACACCGGGCCTCCCGTCTGGGTGCACGGCGACCTGCACCCGTTCAACCTGCTCGTGGAGCCAGCGCCCCTCGGCGACCGACGGCTGTCGGCGGTGGTGGACTTCGGCGACCTGACCGCGGGGGACCCGGCGGTCGACCTCGCCACCCGCTGGCTGACGTTCGACGCCGCGGGCGGACGGGCCTTCGGCGCGCGCGTCGACGCGGACGAGGCGACCTGGACCCGCGCCCGCGGATGGGCGGTGTCGATCGCGTCGGCGCTCGCCGTGACGGACGACGACGCCTTCCGGACGGTCGCGGCCCGCGCGGTCGACGCGGTGCTGGACGGCTGAGCCCGCAGGGGTTACCGTTCCCTCACCTGTCCGTGCACTGGAGATCGGAGGGGCCTGATGACCCTCGAGTTCCGCGTCCCGCACGACGTCGACACCGACGCCTCTCCCACCCCGTCCACCCGACCGGGCACCGTCCCGTCCGACACCCCCCGCCGCACCGGGTTGCGCGGTCTGCTCGACCGCCTGGCCGTCCGCCGCGCGCTCGCTCGCGACCGACGCCTGGTGGCCCACCTGCACGAACTCGACGACCTGCAGCGGCTGCTCACCGGCGCGCGCGGGGTGGTCGAGCGCGGGTGGATCCAGCACTCGTGGTTCGCCTACCTCGACGAGCACGGACGCCTGCGCAAGGCGTCGAGTGCGGCGGCGCTCGCCGCACAGGGCCGACCGCTCGTCGCCGCCTGCCTGGTCGGCGCGGTCGTCTCGGCGGCGGGTGGCCCGCAGGTCGTGCACTCGCAGCAGGTCCAGCGTGCGCTCGACCTCGTCTGGCACGCACTGGCCGCTGACGAGGGCCGTCCGGTCCTCTGGTGCCCGGCGCCGGACGTGCGGATGGCCCGGGTCCGTGACCTGACCACCTGGAACGACCGCCCCGGGCGCACCTCGGCCGAGGTGGCGTCGCTGCTCCTCACCGCGGAACGGGTCGCCGTGCACGAGGCCGAGCGCGTCGCCGCACGGCGTGTGCCGGTGTCCGGGTGAGGGGCGATCGCGGCGTTCCCTGACCCGTCGACGGCCCGTCGTACCCCGTACGACGGGCCGTCGACGTTCCGCCGCAGGATGCCGGAGTAGCCGACCACTGCTCGACATCGTTACCGTTCTCCCAGGTGGAGGGTCGACATCGCCCTTTGACCGGGGCTTTCTTCCTGGGTGAACTTGCAGGATCTGCACGGATCTGACGTTTGCCGTTGGTCAAACACCCCGACCCCTGCGTACGGTCGGTCGAGTTCGTGCCCCGTTCGGTGGGGCGTTCGGCCGACCAGGGAGGGGCGCCCAACCGTGTTCCAGTACGTCGTGGAGCGATGGGACCAGATCTGGTTCTCGTCGTGGCAGCACTTCTCACTGGTGGTCCAGTGCACCGTGCTCGCCACGCTCATCGCCGTGGTGCTCGCAGCACTCGTCTACCGCAGTCCGCAGCTGACCTCGATCGCGAACGGGGTGTCCGCCGTCGGGCTGACCCTGCCGTCGTTCGCCGTGATCGGCCTGCTCATCGTGCCGCTCGGGTTCGGCGTCGTGCCGTCCGTCGTGACGGTCGTCTTCTTCGCGACGCTGCCGATCCTGCGGAACGCCGTCGTCGGCCTCGCCGAGATCCCGCCGACCGTCGTCGAGTCGGCGCGGGGGATCGGCATGAGCCGGCTGCGCACCCTGCTCCAGGTCGAGCTGCCGATGGCGTGGCCGATCATCCTCAGCGGCGTCCGCGTCTCCGCGCAGATGGTGATGGGCATCGCCGCGATCGCCGCCTACGCACTCGGCCCCGGTCTCGGCGGCTTCATCTTCTCCGGGCTCTCCCGGCTCGGCGGCGCCAACGCCCTGAACTCCGTCGTCGTCGGGGTCGTCGGGGTCGTCCTGCTCGCCTTCGTCCTCGACCTGCTCCTCATCGGCCTCGGCCGCCTGACCACCCCGAGAGGTATCCGTGTCCAGCACTGACCACGCCACCACCGACCACGCTTCCGGCACCGCGCCCGAGGGCGACGTCACCGGGCGCAGCATCCTGCTCGACGAGGTCACCAAGCGGTACCCGGGGCAGCAGAAGCCCGCCGTCGACGGCATCACGCTCGAGATCCCGGCCGGCAAGGTCGTCATGCTCGTCGGCCCCTCCGGCTGCGGCAAGACCACCACGCTCAAGATGATCAACCGACTCATCGAGCCCACCGAGGGACGCATCGTCGTCGGTGACGAGGACGTCACCAGCATCGACGGCGACGAGCTCCGCCGCCGCATGGGCTACGTCATCCAGGCCGGCGGGCTCTTCCCGCACATGACGGTCGCCGCGAACATCGCGATCGTGCCGAAGATGCTCGGCTGGTCGAAGGAGAAGATCGCCGCCCGCGTCGACGAGCTCCTCGACCTGGTCTCGCTCGACCCCGACACCTACCGCGACCGCTTCCCGCGCGAGCTCTCCGGTGGGCAGCAGCAGCGCGTCGGCGTGGCCCGCGCCCTCGCCGCCGACCCGCCCGTCCTGCTCATGGACGAGCCCTTCGGCGCCGTCGACCCGATCACACGGCAGCGTCTGCAGGACGAGCTCCTCCGCATCCAGGAGGAACTGCACAAGACCATCGTGATCGTCACGCACGACTTCGACGAGGCCGTGAAGCTCGGCGACTGGATCGTCATCTTCACCGAGGGCGCCCACATCGTGCAGTACGACACCCCCGAGCGGATCCTGGCTGAGCCGGCGAACGAGTTCGTGGAGAACTTCATCGGCTCCGGTGCCGGGCTCAAGCAGCTGACCCTGAACCGTGTGCGCGACGTCGACGTGGTGTCCGCCGTGACGTGCTCGCCCGGCGAGGACGCGAAGGCCGTGCTGCAGCGCGTGGACGAGGCCGGACGGCACGGGCACGCCGTCGTCGTCGACCGCCGCCAGCGTCCGATCGGGTGGCCGTCGCGCCGGCAGCTCGAGCGCCTGGACCGCATCCCCGAGGGCATCGACCCCGCCCTGCCCGTCGTCGGCGAGGCCGCGACGCTCAACGACGCGCTCGACACCATGCTCGTCTCGAGCGCCGGTGCCGCGCTCGTCACCGGGCGCCGCGACGCCTTCCGGGGCGTGATCACCGTCGAGACCGTCATGGAGGCGATCACCCGCTCCCGCGCGGCCGCCGCCGACGAGCAGGCCTACACGCCGGTCGGCACGAACACGAACCCGATCGAGACCCTCCCGCCCGCACCCACCTCGCCGACCCTCGCCACCTCCGGGGAGGACCTGTGACCGCCGTCGCGACGGACGCCCCCGCCGCGGCCGGCCCGGGCGCCGCGCAGCGCAGCCCCTGGAAGGGGCTGCTCGTCCAGCCGATCGCGATCCTGGTGGTCCTCGCCGCCTGGGTCATCTGGCTGAACACCGCGGACCTCAGCGCGACCGAGCGCTCGACCCTGAACCCGTCGGGGATCCTCGAGCTCACCGGGCAGCACCTCGTCCTGACGCTCCAGGCCACCGTGCTCGTGCTCGTGATCGGCATCCCGCTCGGGGTCCTGCTCACCCGCGGGCCCTTCCGTCGGGCGAGCACCACCGTCATCGCCGTCGCGAACTTCGGACAGGCGGCCCCCGCGGTCGGCCTCATCGTGCTGCTCGCGGCCTGGCTCGGCCTGAACAGCTGGTCGGCGGTCGTCGCCCTCGTGCTCTACGCGATCCTGCCGGTGCTCCGGAACACCATGCTCGGGGTGCAGAGCGTCGACGACCGGCTCGTCGAGGCCGGACGGGGCATGGGCATGAGCGCCCTCAGCGTGCTGCTCAAGGTCGAACTGCCGCTGGCGGTCCCGGTGATGCTCTCCGGCATCCGGACGGCCCTGGTGCTGCTCGTCGGCACCGCGAGCCTGGCGACCTTCGTCGGTGCGGGCGGCCTCGGGCTCCTCATCACCACGGGCGTGAACCTGTTCCTGCCGAAGGTGCTCGTCTCCGGGGCGCTCCTGGTGGCGCTCCTCGCCCTGACCATCGACTGGATCGGCCGCGTCGTCGAGACGGTCGCACGACCGAAGGGACTCCGATGACCACCGCCGAAGCGCCGGACGCACGCCGCGCCTCCCGTCCGTCCGCCGGTCGCCGCTGGGTGACCGCAGCCGCCGTGGCGGGGGCGAGTGCCCTCGTGCTGACCGGCTGCGGCCTGCAGCCGGCCGCGTCCTTCGTGCCGGGGGCCGCGCCGGGGTCGATCCAGCGCATCGACGACCTGCCGGACGACGCGAAGCTCACGGTGACGTCGAAGAACTTCACCGAGCAACTCGTCCTCGGCAAGATCGCCGTCCTCGCCGCGAAGGCGGCCGGGTTCGACGTCACCGACGAGACGAACGTGCCGGGGTCGGTCGCGGTCCGCGAGCTGATGACCTCGCACAGCGCGGACTTCACGTACGAGTACACGGGCACCGCCTGGCTGACCTTCATGGCGCACGAGCAGGGGATCCCGGACAAGACCGAGCAGTGGCAGGCGGTCAAGGACGAGGACGCGGGCAACGGGCTGACCTGGCTCGAGCCCGCGCCGATGAACAACACCTACGCGTTCGCCGTGCGCGACGAGGCCGTGCCCGAGCTCGACGACGTGCAGACGCTGTCGGACATCACGAAGCTGCCCGTCGACCAGCGCACGTTCTGCGTCGAGTCGGAGTTCAACTCGCGAGCGGACGGCTTCAAGCCGATGCTCGAGAAGTACGGCCTGGAGCTCGGCGGGTCGGGCGAGAACGGCGTGCCGACCTCGAACGTCAGCATCCTCGACACGGGCACCGTCTACACGGCCACCGACCGGGGCAAGTGCAACTTCGGTGAGGTCTTCACGACCGACGGCCGCATCAAGTCGCTCGGGCTGACGGTGCTCGAGGACGACCGTGGGTTCTTCCCGGCGTACAACGTCGCGCCGGTGATCGACTCGGAGACGCTCGAGGAGTACCCGCAGCTCCGTGACGTGTACGACCAGATCTCGCCGGAGCTCACCGACGAGGCGCTGCAGGAGCTGAACCGGCAGGTGGATGTCGAGGGGCGCGAGCCGGCGGACGTCGCGTTCGACTGGATGGTGGACAAGGGGTTCATCACGGCGCCCTGACGGGGTCGCCTGACCGGACGGACGGGAGGCGCGGTGCCGGTGGGCGCCGCGCCTCCCGTCGTCCGTCGGGTCGCGTCGGGGTCGCGTCGGGTCCGCGCCCGCTCGTCGCGGGTCGCGTCGTGCCGACTCCGGACGTCCCGGGCCGCCGTGCATAGTCTCGGACACGTGGCGGCTTCGGGACGGGACCTCGGTGACGGGTGCACGCTGACGCTGCGCGACCTGAGCACGGTCGACGCCGTCCACGATCTCATCCAGGCCAACCTCGGGCGGCTCCGGGCCGCGGAGCCGTGGGCGTGGGCGTCGGTCTCGCGGGACTCGCTCGTGCTGCACACCGAGCAGCTCCTCGGGCAGTACGCGATGGACCGGGCCGTGCCGTGCGTCATCCGTGTGGACGGGCGCATCGTCGGGGCAGCGTCGCTCGCGCTCGACACCTACCTGGGCCAGGCGTCGCTCGGCTACTGGATCGACGAGCGGTACGAGGGGCGCGGGATCGTCCGACGCGCCGCCGCCGCGCTGGTCGACGTCGCCCGCGAGCGGGGGAGCGCCCGGGTCGAGGTCAGGACGGGGGCGGACAACGTCCGGAGTCGGGCGCTGGCCGAACGCCTCGGGTTCGTGCACGAGGGGACGCTCCGCAGTGCCCTGCCGCTCGGACCCCGACGGGTCGACGTGGCGGTCTACGGACTCGTCACCTGACGGTCGTCAGCCGCTGTCGGTCGTCGACGGTCAGCGACCCTGCTGGACACCGGTCCACACCGCGACGGTCCCGCCGAGCACGAGCAGCAGGCCGACCAGGATCCACACCGCCAGCGCGACGAGGTTGAGCAGGATGCCCCACCCTGCCCGGCCGCGCGCCATCGGCTCGCGACCGCGGGAGGCGATGCCGAGGCAGACGCCGACGACGGGGGCGAAGAAGGTCCACCCGGCGAGCAGCGAGCAGATCCCGAGCACGAGGCTCGCGGTGCCGAGGCCGGTCCGAGGGGTGTGCTGCATCGTGGTCATGCCGACGACGCTACGGGGCGGGTCGCTCCGGCACGTCCCTCGGCGGTGTGATCGCGGGTCCTCCTGCAGACGGACGCTGTGGACCGACGCTGCGGACGGACGGCCAGCCGCCGGTATCGTCGGAGCATGGCCCTGTTCGGACGACGCACCAGGAACGACGTTCGCGACCGACCCGTCAGCCAGGTGGAGCTGAAGCGAGCGGTGGACGAGGGCTTCCTCATCGCCAAGGCCGCGGTCACCGTCGCCGTGGCGAACCGGATCATCACGAACGCCCTGCGCGACCAGGGGTACTTCGACCACGCCGTGATCGCCGAGGCCACCCGCGACGAGCTCCACCGCATGGCCGAGGAGCAACGCGGTGACGCCGCCCGCATGCGCGAGATCCGGTCCACGTCGAGCAACAAGCGAGGGCGCTCGCAGCACCAGCACGACTACAAGCGGGGCGACGACCTGAAGCTCCGGACCCGTGAGGCCACCTACGAGCAGCTCGCCACGATGCTCGATCGGCGTCGCGACGACCAGGGGTTCGTCGACGGCATCGTGCTGCAGGCCCGGGCCCGGGCATGGGACGACATCGGCACGACCGTCGTCGGACGGCTCGGATGGGCGCAGCGTCCGACCGAGGACTACGAGATCGGGCGGGACGAACGGCTGCAGCAGATGCTCGACGAGGACTTCGCGGCGCTGCTCGCGGAGCACCCCGCGGGCGCCGAGGCACCGGTCGCGACACCGGCCGACGCGGACGAACCGGACGAGGGCGACGGCCCCGAGGACGGTACGGACCCGGCGGACGCGGACAGCGCACGCCCCTGACCGCCCGCGGGGGCACCGGTCCCTAGGCTCGACCCATGGTTGATGCGGTGATCGTCGGTGCCGGACCGAACGGACTCGCGGCGGCGGTGACGCTCGCGCGGGCCGGCCTGTCGGTCGAGGTCGTCGAGCGGAACGACACGATCGGCGGCGGCGCCCGCACGGCACAGCTGACGCTGCCCGGGTTCCACCACGACGTCTGCTCCGCCGTGCACCCGATGGCGCTGCAGTCCGAGTTCTTCCGGCTCTTCCGCATGGAGGATCGCATCGAGCTCCGGCTGCCCGAGGTGCAGTACGGCCACCCCCTCGACCGCGGCCGCGCCGGCATCGCCTACCGGGACCTCGAGCGCACCGCGGAGGGCCTCGGGATCGACGGCCGGGCGTTCCGGAACCTGATGGCGCCCCTGTCCGGCAACGCCGACCGGGTCGCCGACTTCGCCACCGATGCGCTGCTGCACGTCCCGCGCCACCCGCTGACGGTCCTGCGGTTCGGCCTGCGCGCCCTCGAACAGGGCAGCGCCGCCTGGAACGCCCGGTTCCGCGACGAGGTCGCACCGGCGATGGTGTCGGGCGTCGCCGCGCACTCGATCCAGCACATGCCGTCCCTGTCGACCGCCGCGGCCGCACTGTCCCTCGGGTCGTACGCGCACGCCCGCGGGTGGCCGGTGCCCATCGGGGGCAGCCAGGCGATCGTGGACGCGCTCGCCGCCGACCTCGTCGCGCACGGCGGCACGATCGAGACGGGTCGCGAGGTCCGCTCCCTCGCCGACCTCACCCCGGCGAAGGCGGTCCTCTTCGACACGAGCGTCCCGGGCATGCTCCACATCGCCGGGAAGCAGATCCCCACCCCGAAGCGCGGGGCACTGCGCCGCTTCCGGTTCGGCAACGCGGCGGCCAAGGTCGACTTCGCGCTGTCCGACCCGGTGCCGTGGACGAACACCGGGCTGCGGAAGGCCGGCACGGTCCACATCGGCGGCACCCGCGCGGAGATCGCCGAGGCCGAGCGTGCCGTCGCACAGGGGCGGCACGCGGAACGACCGTACGTGCTCGGCTCGGAGCCGACCGTGGTCGACCCGAGCCGTGCGCCACGCGGCAAGCACGTCTTCTGGGCGTACGCGCACGTACCGGCCGGCTCCGACGTCGACCCGACCGACGCGGTCCTGCGGCAGATCGAGCGCTTCGCGCCCGGGTTCCGCGACACGATCCTGCAGTCGAGCAGCCGCACGGCCGTGCAGATGGGCGAGTACAACCCGAACTACGTCGGTGGTGACATCGCCGCCGGGGCCGCGAGCTTCTGGCAGCTCGTCAAGCGACCCGTCCTGTCGTCGGACCCGTGGCGGATGGGCGGCGGCATGTACCTGTGCTCGGAGGCGTCCGCGCCCGGCCCGGGTGTGCACGGCATGGCGGGCTGGCACGCGGCCCGAAGTGCGCTGCGCCACACGTTCGGCCTGTCCGAGCACGTCGATCTCGCACCGGAGGACTGAACCATGGCGAAGAACGTCCGCATCGTGCACTGCAGCCCGGAGGCCGTCTTCGACGTGCTCCGCGACGGCTGGCTCTACCCGACCTGGGTCGTCGGCGCCTCGCGCATGCGCGGCCAGGACCCGACGTGGCCCGCGGTCGGCGCGGAGCTGCACCACTCGTTCGGCATCTGGCCGTTCCTGATCAACGACACGACGACCGTGCTCGAGGTCGACGAGCCCCGCCGCCTGGTGATCCAGGCGAAGGGCTGGCCGGTCGGCGAGGCCCGCGTCGAGGTCGAGGTGGAACCGCACCCGCGCGGGAGCCGGGTCACCCTGCGCGAGAACCCTGTGCGAGGACCGGGTTCGTTCGTCCCGGGGGTCATCGCGCAGCCCGGCATCTGGATCCGCAACAACGAGAGCATCCGGCGGCTCCGCTGGGTCTCCGAGGGGCGCGCGGGCGTCCACTAGACGGTCTGGAGGCTCGTGGCGGCGCCGCCACGAGCCTCCAGACCGTCATCCGGTCACTCCGCGCGGCTGAACTCGCTCGCCCGTCGGACCTGGTCGTCCGTCAGAGCGACGCCCGTGTACCGCTCGAACTGCCGCGCTGCCTGCAGCGCGATGACCTCGGCACCCGTGACCACGCGCTTCCCGGCGGCGCGACCGGCTCGGACTAGCGGGGTCTCCGAGGGGAACGCGACCACGTCGAAGACGGTCGACGCGGCGTCGATCCGGTCCTGCGTGAAGGCGAGTGCGTCCTCGTCCGCACCGCGCATGCCGAGCGGGGTGACGTTGACCAGGACGTCGGCATCGGGTGCTGCCTGCTCGGTCTCGACCCAGTCGAAGCCGTACTGCTCGGCGAGGGCGGGCCCGCTCTCGGCGTTGCGCGCGACGACGGTGAGCTGCTCGAAGCCCGCGCCGCGGAAGGCCGCCGTGACCGCCTTGGCCATGCCGCCGGAGCCGCGGAGGACCACGCGGGCGGACGGGTCGACCTCGTGCCTGCGGAGCAGGGAGGCGACGGCCTCGTAGTCGGTGTTCGACGCGGTGAGCACGCCCTCGTCGTTCACCACGGTGTTGATCGACTGGATGGCGGCCGCGGACTCCTCGACGACGTCGACGAGGGGGATGATCGCCTCCTTGAACGGCATCGACACCGAGCAGCCCCGGATGCCGAGTGCCCGGATGCCGGCGACCGCGCCGAGCAGGTCGGTCGTCGTGAACGCCTTGTACGCGAAGTTCAGCCCGAGCTCGTCGTACAGGAAGTTGTGGAACCGGGTGCCGATGTTGCTCGGGCGGGCCGCGAGCGAGATGCAGACCTGCATGTCCTTGTTGAGGATGGGCATGGCACGAGTCTCGCACGCCCGTGCCGATGGAGCGGTCCACAACCCGCTCCGCAGGGCCGCGCCGTCCGGACGGGTTAGTGTGGCGGGGTGCCGGTCTCCGTCTTCGATCTGTTCAGCGTCGGGATCGGCCCGTCGAGTTCCCACACCGTCGGGCCGATGCGTGCCGGAGCGGCCTTCGCCGCCGAGCTCGCGGACCTGCCCGTCGCCGGGCTCGACGTCCACCTGTACGGCTCCCTCGCGTCCACGGGGCAGGGGCACGGCACGCTCGGCGCGGTGCTCGCCGGCCTCATGGGCTCCGACCCCGAGACCGTCGACCCCGATGCGATGACGTCGGCGCTCGACGGGCTCGAGCGCAGCGGCGTGCTGCGGCTCGCGTCCGGAGCGACCGTGCCGTTCCGCCAGGCCGACATCGTGCTGCACCCGCTCACCATGCTGCCCCGCCACCCGAACGCCATGCGGCTCACCGCGACCGCCGCCGACGGCGCCGTGCTCGTCGAGGAGACCTACTACTCGATCGGCGGCGGGTTCATCACGACCGACTCCGAGGGCACCGTGGCCGAGGCGGCGATCCCCGTCGACGACGCCGTCCCGTACCCGTTCTCGAGCGGCGCCGAACTCCTCGCCGCCTGCGCGGCGACCGGCCTGCCCGTCAGCGGCATCGCCATGGCGAACGAGACCGCCACCCGGGGTGAGTCGGCGGTCCGTGCCGGACTCCTCCACGTGCACGAGGTGATGCGCGAGAGCGTCGACCGCAGCATCCGGCGCACCGGCACGCTGCCCGGGGGACTGACGGTCCGTCGCCGCGCCGCGAACTGGCACGAGCAGCTCACCCGCGACGACCCGCACCACGACCCGCTCTTCGCGATGGAGTGGGTCAACCTCACCGCGATGGCGGTCAACGAGGAGAACGCCACGGGCGGCCGGGTCGTCACCGCACCGACGAACGGTGCCGCCGGGATCATCCCCGCGGTGCTGTACTACGCGCTGACGTACGTCTCCGAGGTCGCACCGGAGGACCGCGACGACGCCGTGGTCCGCTTCCTGCTCACCGCCGGGGCCGTCGGCTCGATCTACAAGGAGCGGGCGTCGATCTCCGGTGCCGAGGTCGGCTGCCAGGGCGAGGTCGGTTCCGCGGCGTCGATGGCGGCCGCCGGGCTGGCGGAGGTACTCGGTGGCACCCCCGAGCAGGTCGAGAACGCCGCCGAGATCGCGATGGAGCACAACCTCGGGCTGACGTGCGACCCGATCGGCGGTCTCGTGCAGATCCCGTGCATCGAGCGGAACGCGATCGCCGCGAACAAGGCGATCAACGCCGCGCGGATGGCCCTGCGCGGCGACGGCGTGCACCACGTGTCGCTCGACCAGGTCGTCGAGACGATGCGCCAGACCGGCGCCGACATGTCCACGAAGTACAAGGAGACCGCGATGGGCGGCCTGGCGGTCAACGTCCCGCTCTGCTGAACCGGCTCGACCGGGCGGTCAGGCGACCCGCATCTCCAGCGGGACCGCGCGCGGCGCGACGTGGTGCTGCCCGTCGTCCGCGCGGACGATGAGCGCGGCACGCCCCGGGGTGTCGAGGACGTCCACCGCCGTGCCGGCGACGAGGCGGCCCCGGTCGCGGTAGCGGACCACCGCGTGGATCGGGACGTCGTCGGCGGGGACCGGTCGCCACCGTGGTGCTCGTGTGCGTTCCGTCTCCATCGCTCCACCATGGCGGCTGTCCACTTCGCGCACCAAATCGCTGACCGCTGCTCAGGAGCGACCGCCGAGAGCCCCGAGGTCGGCCGCGCGTACGGTCGGACACATGAGCGACACGGACCACGACCACCTCGACGACGGCGTCGACATGTCCTTCGAGGAGCGCCGTCAGGACACCCTCCGCCGGATGTCCGGGTCGGACGCACACGACGCCGACCCGCGCGTCGAGGTCACCCGGGCCGAGGACGGCGACGTCCGCATCGACGTCGCCGACTCGGCAGCCGTCCGCCCGGGCGACGCCGCCGGCACCGACCCCCGCACGGACGCGGCGCAGGACCCCCACCACGCCGACTGACCGCTCCGGGGTCAGGTGGGGATGGTGGTCCGGGGGATGATCGTCGGGTGCACCTCGTCCTCCACCGCGTCGTTGGCGGCGTCACCGCGACGCCCCTGACCGACGCGGGGGAGCCGGCCGGCGAGCCGACGCGCCTGGACGAGCCGGGCCTCCCGGCCTTCGTCGCCGCGCACGACGCGCCCGACGTGCGCTGGGTCTGGGACGACACCACACGCTGGTACCCGGCCGTCCTGGCGGCCGGCGGACGCGTCGGCCGCTGCGTCGACCTCCGACTCTGCCGCCGCATCCTGCGGGGCGCGCTCGCCGCACGGGGGACCGTCCTCGCAGCGGCTCCCGTCGACACGTGGGATGCAGCCGGCCAGGAGGCCCGTCCCACCCGTCCCACGCAGGCCCGGCTCTTCGACGACGCGCTCTTCGCCGTCGGGCCGGCCGACGACGCGGCCGATCCGGTCGCCGAGTTCCGGCTGCAGCTCGACGCGATCGCCACGTCGACGACCCCGGGGGCCCTCCGCCTCCTGACGACGGCGGAGTCCGCCGGGGCGCTCGTCGCGGCCGAGATCCTGCACGCAGGCCTGCCCTGGCGCGCCGACGTGCACGAGCGACTGCTCGAACAGGAGCTCGGACCCCGGGTGCCCGCAGGGGTGCGGCCGCGTCGGCTCGAGGACCTCGCGGCGGAGATCCGCACGCACCTCGGCGACCCCGGTCTGAACCCGGACTCGCCCGCCGACGTCCTGCGGGCGCTCCGAGCGGCGGGACTCATGGTGTCGTCGACGCGGAAGTGGGAGCTGCAGGAGCTCGAGCACCCGGTCATCGCGCCGCTGCTCGAGTACAAGAAGCGCTCCCGCCTGCTCACGGCGAACGGGTGGGCCTGGCTCGACGAGTGGGTGCAGGACGGGCGGTTCCACCCGAAGTACGTCGTCGGCGGGGTCGTCACCGGGCGGTGGGCGGCCGACGGTGGTGGCGCGATGCAGCTGCCGAAGACCGTCCGCAGCGCGGTCGTCGCCGACGAGGGGTGGGCCTTCGTGGTGGCGGACGCGGCGCAGCTCGAGCCGCGCGTGCTCGCGGCGATGGCCGGCGACCGGGCCATGGCGACCGCGGGCGACGGACGGGACCTCTACGACGGCGTGGTGGCCTCGGGGGCGGTGGAGACCCGGCAGCAGGCCAAGGGTGCGATGCTCGGGGCGATGTACGGCGCCACGCAGGGGGACGCCGGCCGGCTCGTCCCGAGGCTCGCCAGGGCGTTCCCCGCGGCACTCGGTCTCGTCGACCGCGCCGCCCGCGCCGGGGAGCGCGGCGAGCCGGTGACGACGCTGCTCGGCCGGACGTCGCCGGTGCCCGACGAGGCCTGGTTCGTCGCCCGGAACCGCGCGTGGTCGGTGGACGGCACCCCGGCGCAGCAGCGGGCGGTCGAGGGACGAGCGCGCAGCTGGGGGCGGTTCACGCGGAACTTCGTGGTGCAGGGCACGGCGGCCGAGTGGGCGCTGGCGTGGATGGGGTCGCTCCGCACCCGGCTCGCGACGCGGTTCCCCGGTCCGCTGACGGCCGGCCCGCACCTGGTGTTCTTCGTGCACGACGAGATCGTGGTGCACACACCGGTCGAGCACGCGGCGTTCGTCGCCGAGCAGGTCCGGGCGGCCGCGGTCGACGCCGGGCGGCTGCTCTTCCGGGACTTCCCGGTGGTGTTCCCGCTGAGCGTGTCCACCGTGCGCGACTACGGCTCCGCGAAGGACTGACACCGGCTCCCCGTGCCGTGCGCTCGCAGCGTCGGACGGGCAGGGTGGGACGATGCAGCGCGCCGACCACGGGAACCCGACCGACCCGCTCGGGGCGGCCGCCGCTCGGGTCGACCGGGACGAGCGCTCCGCCGTCGACGCGGACCGCCACGTCGGCGAGGTCGACCTCACCTCGTGGCGATCGCGTGTCGGGCACGCGGTCGCCGAGGCCTGGGCCGCGCTCGGCCGACGCTACGGGGCGCTCCCGCTCCTCGTGCTGACGCTCCTGGTCGGCATCGGCATCGCGGTGACCGCGACCTGGGCGGCGTCCGAGGTGTACGACGCGGTCCGGGAGTCCGACGACGTCGCCGTGCTCGACCGTCCGGTGCTCGACTGGATGCTCACCCTGCGCTCGCCGTTCGCGGACCGGGCGGTGACGTGGTGGACCGACATCGCCGGGACGATCGGGATGCCGATCGTCGCCGTCGCGTTCCTCGTCGGTCTCACGGTGCAGCGCCGGGCCTGGACCCCGCTGGTGCTGCTCGTGGCGGCGAGCGGCGGCTCGCTCCTCATGACGATCGCGGGCAAGGACCTGATCGGCCGTGCCCGCCCACCGCTGTCCGACGCGGTGCCGCCGTACGAGCACTCGCCGTCCTTCCCGTCCGGGCACACGCTCAACGCCACGGTCGTCGTCGGCACGATCGTGTACCTGCTCATCCTGCGGCAGTCCCGCACGGTGACCCGCGTGTGGACGATCGTCGTCGGGACGCTCTTCGTGCTGTCGATCGGCGTCTCGCGGATCTTCCTCGGGCACCACTGGACGACGGACGTGCTCGCGGCGTGGGCCCTCGGCCTGGCCTGGCTGGCCCTGGTGATCACGGCCCACCGGCTCTACCTGACCGCCCTGCACCGGGGCGCCGAACCCGTCCGCCGCGGCGGGGGACCGGCACGCCCGGTCAGGTCGCCACGGTAGGTTCACCCGCATGGAAGAACGGGTCTTCGGCGGCAGGTACCGCGTCACCGGCACGCTCGGACACGGCGGCATGGCCTCGGTCTACCGCGCCGTCGACGAGCAACTCGGTCGCGAGGTCGCCGTCAAGGTCTTCCGGATCGGTGCCGTCGACCACGGGGAACGTTCCCGGGCCGAGGCGGAGATGCACACCCTCGCCGCGCTCCGCAGCCCCTCGCTCGTCACGCTCTACGACGCCGCGCTCGATGACGGCAACGGCGACTCGTACCTCGTCATGGAGCTCGTCCCGGGCAGCGACCTCGACACCCGGCTGCGCGAGGGTCCGCTCGACACCACGACGACCGCCCGCATGGGTGCCCAGGTCGCCGAGGGGCTCGCCGCCGTGCACGCGCAGGGGATCGTGCACCGTGACGTGAAGCCCGCGAACGTCCTGCTGGAGAGCGACGGCGAGCACGTCAAGCTCGCCGACTTCGGCATCGCCCTGCTCCGGGACGCCGCCCGGGTGACCGGCACGGGGACCGTCATCGGCACCGCTGCGTACATCTCCCCGGAGCAGGTCCTCGGTCGCGAGGTCACCGGCCAGGCCGACGTCTACGCCCTCGGGCTCGTCCTGCTGCAGTGCCTGACCGGTGAGCGACCGTTCCCCGGGAGCGCGGTGGAGTCCGCGACCGCGAGACTCACGCGTGGTCCGGAGATCGACCAGCACCTGCCCACCGCCTGGCGGACGCTCCTGCACGTCATGACGGCGCAGGACCCGTCCGAGCGGCCCACCGCGGCCGAGGCGGCCCGACGCCTCCGCGCACTCGAACGGGACGGCACTGCTCCGGCCACGCAGCTGTTGCCCGGCGGTCCCGGCACCCTGACCCGTGCCGCCGGTGGTGCGGCCGGCGCGGCTGCCGGTCTGGCGGGTGCCGCACTCGGCGCCGGCGGTCCGGACGCCGCGGACGGCGACCAGGCGACGCGGGCGATGCCCGGTGCTGCGGACGGGGACCAGGCGACCAGGGCGATGCCGACCACCGCCGGCGCCGACGCTCCGACCCGGGCGTACGACCGACCCGGCGCACAGGACGACGTCGCGACGACGGTCCTCGGTGCCCAGCGCGGTACCGGTGGATCGGGCACCGCGGCCGCTGCCGGCGGTGGTGCTGCGGTGGGCGGTGCCGCGGCGCGTGGTGCCGGTGGTGCGCCGGGTGCTCCCGGGCGCGGTGGTGCGGGCGCGGACGAACCGAAGCGGCGACGGGCGGGGATCATCGCCGCGGTGGTCGTCGGACTCCTCGTGCTGGCCGGCATCGGCGTCGCGCTCTTCGCACTGGGCGGACGGGACGATCCGACGCCTGCGCCCACCGGGTCGAGCGAGCCGTCGACCTCGACGGACGAGCAGACGAGCGAGCCGGAGCAGCAGCCGAGCCAGGAGCAGCAGCCGAGCGAGCCCGCGCAGGAGCCGAGCGAGCCGGCGCAGGAACCCAGCCAGGACCAGCAACCGAGCGAGCCCGCGCAGGAGCCCAGCCAGCCCGCCGACGACCCGAGCGTCGGGCCGCAGCCGGGCGGTCCCGCGTCGAACCCGGTCGAGGCACCCCAGGGCGGAGCGGGCAGCAACGGCAACGGGCCCGGGAGCAACAGCGGCAAGGGCAAGGGTGCCGGTGCCGCGGACACGACACTGGACACGACGGTCGGGACGCTCACCGGTGACCCCGGGAAGGGGCCCGGGCGCGGCTGACGCGGCGGGCGGACAGCGTCCACCTGTCGTCCACCGGCGGAGAGCACGCTCGACGCATGTCGATGAGCACACCGTTCGATCCGCAGCAGCCCGGCGCCGACCTCCCCGTCGACGGCGTCCCGCACGACGACCAGACCGAGACCGAACGCGAGGTCGAGGAGGACCGGGGTGCCGACGTCGGCCCTGACTCGGTCGACCCGAGCACCTCGCCGGTCTCGCACGAGGACGAGGACGAGGCCGGCGGTGGTCCGGTCTTCCGCCGGCCGCAGGCGGGCGACCGCCTGCACGCCGACGACCTCTGACGAACACCGTCGACACCTGACACCTCGCTGCCAGCCGAGGGCGGCATGCTCGTGCGCATGTCGTTCGCGAACGCGTGGGACCCGTCGCAGGGTCGCGCCATCCCAGAGGACCAGGCCAGCGAGGACGGGCTCGAGCTCGACGAGGAGACGGCCGCCGAGCTGGGCATCTCGTTCGACGTGGTCGGGGGTGCGTCTGCCGACCCGACCCGGGTGTCGCCCGCCGAGGTCCGCGTGCCGAGCGCCCCGACCACCGACGGCTGACCGCGGCCCGAGCTGAGCCGAGCCGAGCCGAGCCGATCCAGCCGAGTCCCGCGCAGTCAGGCCGCGACGTGCGTGAGTCAGGCACGGGCGGTGCCCCGCGGCCGGGGCCGGGTCAGGGGACGGTGTGCCCCGCCGCCGTCAGGACGCGGTACCACTCCTCGCGGGACAGCTCGACGTCGGAACCCGCGGCCGAGTCCCGCACGCGCTGCGGGTTCGTCGTGCCGAGGACGACCTGGAAGTGCGCCGGGTGCCGCGTGATCCACGCCACCGCGATGCCGGTCGGGGTCACCCCGTGCGCCGACGCCAGCTCCTCGAGCACGTCGTTCAGCTCGGCGTACTGCTCGCGGTCGCCGAGGAAGACGCCGTCGAAGAAGCCCTTCTGGAACGGCGACCACGCCTGCAGCGTCACGTCGTGCAGGCGCGCGTGGTTGAGGATGTCGTTGTCGCGGTCGATCGACTGGTCGAGTCCGGCCATGTTCGCCGTCAGTCCCTGGGTGATGACGTTGGCGTGCGTGATGCTCAGCTGCACCTGGTTGAACGCGAGCGGCTGCCGCACGGACTTCTTGAGCAGTTCGACCTGACCCGGGGTGTGGTTCGACACCCCGAAGTGGTGCACCTTGCCGGCGGCGTGCAGCTCGTCGAAGGCGCGGGCGACCTCGTCCGGCTCGACGAGCGCATCGGGACGGTGCAGGAGCAGCACGTCGACGTAGTCGGTCTGCAGTGCCTCCAGCGACTCGTGCACGGACTCGATGATGTGCTCGTACGAGAAGTCGAAGTACGCCCCGTTCGGCGTCGGGCGGATGCCGACCTTGGTCTGCAGCTGGATCGCGTCGCGCTCGGACGACGACAGGGTGACGGCCGAGCCGAAGCGCTGCTCGCACCCGTGCCAGACGCCGTACACGGCAGCGTGGTCGAACATCGTGACGCCCGCGTCGCGCGAGGCCGTGTACAGCTCGCGGATGTCCTCGTCGCTCATGTCGTTGATCCGCATGAGGCCGACGACGACGTCGGACGCGGTGAGGTCGGTCTGTGGCAACTCCAGTGTCTTCACGCGCTCGATCCTGCCAGCAGGTCACCGTGCGCAGACAGGCCCTGCCGGTGCCCGTCGGGACCGGTCCGGCAGCGGCGCTCGACGTGACCGGGTGACGGACGGGAGGCGCGGTGCCGGCCGGCCCCGCGCCTCCCGTCCGGTGGTCAGCGCGCGGGCGTCGCGGTCGGCCGGAGCAGACCGAGGAACGTCAGGTCGTCCGCCACCTTCGTGATGAGCGCGTGGTCGAGCGACGGGATCGCCGGTGCCCCGAGCGGACGCACCGCCCGCACGGCCGCCGCGAACGCGTCGGCCGGGATCGCGGACCCCGCGTGCGGGGTCTCCGGCACCGCGAACGCGTGCAGCAGCGGGAGCACGGATCGCGCGCGGTCCTCGTCCGGTAGCGCCTCGAGCGCCGACCGGAACCGGTCGACCCACTCGGCGTGGTCCTCGACGCGCTCGATCGCGTGCCCGTCCTCGACCAGCCAGTCGACGAAGGTGTCGAGTGAGACGCCGTCGTCGTGCGGGTTCACGACGTTGAACGTCCGGTGGCCCTCGACCACCGATGCTCCGATCGCGTCGATCGCCGCCGCCGTGAAGTCGGCGGGCAGGCCGTCGTAGTGCGAGCGCTGCACCCGGCCGTCCGGGGTCCGCTGCACGAAGGTCGCGGGCGCGAGGCCGGTCGCGAGCACGCTCCAGACCAGGCGGGTGAACACGTCGGGCAGGTTCACCTGGCCGCGCCAGCGCGGGTGCGCCAGGACCATGTCGGAACGGAACACCGCGACCGGGACCCCGTGCTCGTCGTGCGCCTCACGGAGCAGCACCTCGCTGGCCCACTTGCTCGCGCCGTAGCCGTTCGCGTACTCGTCGGCGATCGTCCACTCGGGGATCGTCGTCCGGATGTCCGCCCGCTCGTCGAGTGCGGCGGGGGCGTCGGGGGCGACGTCCTCGGTCGCGCTCGGACGGGCTCCGCCGGCGACCGCGACGCTCGACACGAAGGTGACGGGGACGCTGCCGGCGGCGATCGCGAGACGGACGACCTCGGCGGTGCCGACGACGTTCGGGCCGAACAGCGCGGGGTACGGCAGGACGTGGTTCACCAGGGCGGCGGCGTGCGCGACGAGGTCCACCCGGGCGGCGAGCTCGCGCCACCGCGGTTCACCGAGGCCGAGCAGGTGCTCGCTGACGTCGCCGGCGACCACGTCGAGCGAGCCCGAGAGCTCGGCGAACCGGTCGGCGAACGCAGGATCGGCCGCGAATGCGGCGTCCAGTCGACGACGGGCAGCGGCGTCGTCCGAGCCGCGCACGACGCACACCAGCGTGCCGCCGACCGGTGCGAGCCGTTCGAGCCAGTCCATCGCGGTGAAGCGACCGAGGTAGCCGTTTGCGCCGGTGAGCAGGACGGTGCGGGGCGGCGCGGACGGGTCACGGGGGGCGCGTGCGACCGGGGTGGGGACCTCGCCGAGCAGGCGGTCCACCCGCAGGTCGGACGCCCGCAGGACCGTCGGGTCGGCGCCGTGCACGCGGGCGACCGTCGGGCGGTCGTCGGCGGCCGAGCGGTCGACGTACGCGGCCACCGCGGCGAGGTCGTTCGTCGGGTCGGTGATCACGCCGACGGGTACCTCGGTCTCGAACACGTCCTCGAGGACCCCGGAGAACGTCAGCGCCGACAGCGAGTCACCGCCGAGGTCCGAGAACCGGGCGGCCGACGCGGACTCCGTGCTGACCTCGGCGCCGAGCAGGTCACGGGCGGCACGGACGACAGTGTCGACGGTCGGTTCGTCGCCGACGTGCTCGCGGAGCGTCGCGACGAGGGTGCCGCTCTGCTGCTCGGCGACCGCGTCGTACAGCGCGGCGAACCGGTCCCCGTACCGGGCGGTGACCCGGGGACGGAGGAGCTTCCGGGCGTCGGAGAGCATGCCGTTGTCGACCGTGAAGGGGTCCGGTTCGACGACGAGGGCGCGGGGTACTTCGTACGGTGCGAGCCCCTGCGCCCGGGCGGTGCGCTGCAGGGCGGCGAGCAGGTCGCCCTCGGTCGCCTCCGGGTCGGTGGGGACGACGACGGCGACGAGGAAGGCGTGCCGGCTGTCCCCGTGCAGGGCGATCTGCCGGACCTCCGGTGTCCCGCCGTAGGTCGCCTCGAGGGCCGAGACCGCGACGAACTCGCCCTGCGAGAGCTTGATGACGTTGTTCCGGCGGTCCAGGTACTCGTACGTGTCCGGACCGGTCTGCGCCATCACGTCGCCGGTGCGGTAGAACCCGTCCTCGTCGAACACCGCGGCGGTGACGTCCGGGCGGCGGAAGTACCCGGGGATCACGGCGGTGCTCTTCACGAGCAGCTCGCCGCGCGGGAGCGGTCGGTCGGTGGTGCGGTAGCCGAGCTCGGGGACGTCGACGAGCTTGTGCTCGGTGACCGGCGGCTGCTGCACCACGCCGTCGCGCAGGATGCTGCCCGCCTCGGTCGAGCCGTACAGGTCGTGCAGCGGGATGCCGAGGCACTCCTCGAGGTACGTCCGGAGCTCGGGGGTGAGCGGCGCGCTGGCGCAGACGGCCTGCGCGATGCGTCCACCGAAGGCGCGCGTGCGGAGGTCGTCCTGCACCTGCGCACGGACGGCGGCGACGTCGGTGGCCCCGGCCGCTCCGACGGCTCCGGCCGTTCCGACGGCGCCGGCTGCGAGCCGGCGCTGTTCCTCGCGGGCGCCCTCCTGCCGGACCATCTCGGCGATCCGCGGGACGAGGACGAGCTCGGTCGGTGCGTAGACCCGCAGGTCCTCGAACAGGGCCGACAGGTCGGTCGAGGTCGCGAGCGCCACGGTGCCGCCGCGACCGAGCGTGGCGAGCAGCGCCGCGCGCCCGGTCAGGTGGCTGAGCGGCAGGTAGGCGTAGCCGACGGTCACCGCGTCGGGGTGGTCCGGGGGCAGCGCGTGCCAGAGCCGCTCGACCATCGACCGCGTGTACATCGCGCCCTTCGGGGTGCCGGTGCTGCCGGACGTGTAGAGCAGCAGGGCGAGCGGGTCCTCGTCGGGAGCCGCTCGCCACGGGGTCGGCTGCGGCATGGCCCGGCCGCGCGCCACGAGGTCGGCGAGCGTCGGCAGCGCTGCCGTGCCGTCCGTGTCGAGCAGGAGGGTGCGGACCTCGGCGGCAGCGGCCTCGGTGACGGCCTGCGCGGTCGCGGTCTGGTCGGCGGTGACGCCCAGCCACACCGGCGTCGTCTCGTCGACGATCGCACGGAGCTGCTCGACGGGCGCGCTGGACTGCAGCGGCACGCTCACCGCGCCGAGCAGCGAGCACGCGAGCTCGAGCGTCACGACGTCGGCACTCGGGGGACCGAGGACCGCGATCCGGTCGCCCGGGGTCACGGTCTCGCCGAGCACCGCCGCGAGGGCCCGCGCACGGTCCCGGAGCTCCCGGAAGCTCGTGTCGGTGACGACGTCGCCGTCCCGCTGTCGGAGCGCCGGTCGGTCGGCGTACCGGTCGAACACCGCCTCGACGGAGGTGTCCTCGTCCTGATGCACCATGGTGGTTCCTTCCTCGTTCGTCCGGCGCGCCCCCGCGCGCCGCGTCTCAGCGCGCGGCGAGCACGATGCCCGCCCTCGCCGTCCCCCGGTCCACTGCCCACCGCCCGGCCGCCGCGAACGCGGGTCCGCGTCGTGCCCCTGCCGCGAAGCTCCCGTCCGGGCGCAGCTCGACGTGGGCACCGTCGATGCCGAACCAGCCGTCGTGCGCGGCCGTGCGGGCCTTCGCGACGGCCTCGGCTGCAGCCAGCAGCACGCTGTCCGGACTCTCAACCCCGGATAGGCGGAGCGCGGCGAGACCCCGTGCGACACGGTCGTCCGAGACGTCCGCGATGCGCCGGAGCACCCCCGACGGCAGCGCGCATGCCGGGGTGGCGTCGATGCCGATGCCGGCGTGCTCGTCGCGCCGGGCGACCGCGCAGGCGCGCACGCCGGGGCAGTGGGTGATCGTGCCGACCACGCCGTCGGGCCACCGCGGGGCGCCGCTCCGGTGCACGGGCAACGAGGTCGCGGGGGTGCCGATCGCCGTCAGGGCGCGACGGGCGAGCACGCGGCCGGTCCGGAACTCGGCGCGACGTGCCGGGACGGCGTGCGCGACCGCGGCGCGTTCCTCGTCGGTGAGCGGTCCGTTCAGGTCGTGGTCGACGGCGGCGACGACCACCGAGGCAGGGAGCAGCCCCGCCCAGTCCGTCCCGCCTTGAAGTTGCACATTGCAATCACACGCCGGGAAGCTCCGAGTCCCCCGAACGGGGCACGCTGCGGACGGGGCGTGTCACGAAGGGCCGGGCGGCGGGTCCGTCAGACGGGCAGCACCGCGACGACGGCCGAGCGGTCGCCCCACGTCGCGGTCAGCGTCTCGCCGTCCGGCACGGGCAGTCCGATCACCCGCAGCACGACGAGGTCGCCGTGGTCGGTGTGCACCGTCGTCTCGGTGCCGTCCGTGGTGGCCGAGGCCGTCGTCACCGTGGGGGAGTCGGGCGCCGAGCCGCTGCCCGTCGCCGTGCCCTCCTTGTCGAACCGTCCGGAGCCGTCGGCGCGCTCGAGCTCCGCCTCGTGCCCGCCGGTGGCGATGGCGCGGCGCAGGACGTCGGCGTAGACCGGGTCGGCGACGGCGTCGTACACCCAGCGGCGGCCGAGCACCGAGTGGTCCATCTCGCACACCAGCCAGGCCGCGGCCCCGTCGAGCGGAGCGCCGCGGTAGGTCAGCGGCGTGTGCAGGAGCCGTCCCTCGGGCGTCCGCACGATGATCTCCTCGACGCCGACCTCGCCCTCGGGGTCGTCGAACCGGAAGCGGGTGACGACCTCGACGGTGGCGCCGGCGGTGAGCCCGCTCCACGGCTGCGCGGGCAGCCAGGCGGCGAGGGCCTCGGCCTTGGACGGTCGGAGTTCTGCGCGGTGGATGACGGCCATGCGCCGACGCTACCGAGCAGACCTCGACTCTTGCCGTCGGCCCGCCGCATCGACCTCCGTGCGCTGGATCGGTGCGCGACGGTCAGTGCACCGAGAAGCCGCCGTCGACCGCGATCGACTGTCCGGTGACGTACGCGGAGCCCGGTCCGGCCAGGAACACCGCCGCGGCCGCGAAGTCCGACGGCTCGCCGTTCCGGCCGACGAGCGTCCGCGCGGCGAGCGCCGCGACCCGCTCGGGATCGGCGGATAGCCGCCGGTTGAGCGCGGTCTGCACGAAACCGGGGACCAGGACGTTCGAGGTGACCCCGCTGCCCGACCAGGCCTCCGCCTGGGAGCGCGCCAGTGCCTCCAGGCCGGCCTTCGACACCCCGTACGCGCCGCTCGCGGCGAAGGGGCGGTGCGCCTGCTGCGAGCTGATGCCGATGATGCGGCCGTACCCCCGTGCGGCCATGCCGGGCGCGAGCCGCTGGCCGAGCACGAAGGGTGCGTCGAGGTTGACGGCCATCGTCGCGTCCCACGTGCCCTCGTCGAGGTCGGGCATCGGCGGCCGCAGGTTGATGCCCGCCGAGTTGACGAGGACGTCCACCTCGCCGACGGCGTCCGCGAGCGCGTGGGCTCCCGATCGGGTCGACAGGTCCGCGACGACTCCGACGGCGGACCCGCCGTAGGAGGTGATCGTCGCGACGGTCTCGTCGATCGCATCTCGCGTGCGCGCCGCGACCACCACGTGGGCGCCCGCGTCCGCCAGGGCGAGCGCGATCGCCCGCCCGATGCCGGAACTGCCCCCGGTGACCAGTGCACGACGACCGTCGAGGCCGAAGAGCTGCTCCAGTGCCATCCGGCCAGGCTACCGACGCCCGTACGCTGGGACGGTGCGCGACGACCTGCTCCCCGTGCTCGCCTGCCCCGTCTGCGCCGAGCCACTCGCCCGCGTCGACGGCGGGCAGGTCGGGTGCGCCACCGGACACCGGTTCGACGAGGCGAAGCAGGGCCACCTCACGCTCCTGCCCGCGAAGCGCCGCGCCCTGACCGCGGACACCCCGGAGATGGTCGACGCGCGAATCCGGTTCCTCGGTCGCGGGCACTACGCACCGGTCGAGCGGGCGCTCGCCGCGGTCGTGGTGGCCACGGGGGCGCCGGGCGTCGTGCTCGACGTCGGCTCCGGCCCCGGCACGTACCTGGCGCATGCGCTGGACGAGACCGCACCGGTCGCGGGCGCCTCGGACGGGACCGCACTGGACGCGACGGCACCGGACGCGACCGCGCCGGACGGGAGGCCCGGCTCGGCTCCGGCAGGTTCCGTCACTGCCCGCCTCGGGGTCGCGCTGGACCTGTCCGCGGTCGCGATCCGACGTGCGGCACGCGTGCACCCGCGGGCGGGAGCGGTCGTCGGGGACGTCACCGAGCGCCTCCCGGTCGTCGACGACGCGGCGGCCGTCGTGCTGGACGTCTTCGCCCCGCGCAACCAGCGGGAGTACGCCCGGGTGCTGCACCCGGCGGGCGTGCTCGCCGTGGTGACCCCGCGGACCGGGCACCTCGCGGAGCTGGCCGAGGCGACCATCGCCGTCGACCCGGAGAAGGAGCGGCGCCTGCGGGACTCACTCGAGCCGACCTTCACGCAGCGGTCGTCCGAGGACCTGACCTGGACGATGGACCTGTCCGCCGAGGACGTGCACGACGTGGTGCACATGGGTCCGAGCCACCACCACGTCGACCCGGACCGGGTGTTCGCGCCGACGAGCGTGACGGCGGCCGTGACGGTCAGCACGTGGACGGTCGCCGGACCGCCCACGCGCTGACGGTCCGCGCGTCGATCGTTCAGGCCTGCGGTGCCGCCACGTCGAGCTGCCACACCACGCCGAACCGGTCGCGGAGCTGACCGGCGAGCGGGGCCCACGGCGACGGGGCGAGCGGCTGGCGCACCTCGGCACCGTCGGACAGGGCCTCCCAGTAGCGGGTGACCTCGTCGGCGTCGTCGCCGTGCACGAACACGTAGAAGGCGTTCGCGCCCTGGTCGTACGGCTGGTCGGGCCAGACGTCGAACGCCATGATCCGGAAGCCGGCGTCGGTCGTGACCTGGCCGAACACGATGCGGTCCGCCCAGGCGGGGTCCTGCGATGCGCCCATCTGGCCGTAGGTGGCGGCGGTGACGGTGCCGCCGAACGCGGATGCCCAGAAGTCGAGGGCCTCCCGTGCCTGTCCGTCGAAGTTGATGTGGGTCGTGGTCTCAATGCTCATGGGTCGAGTGTCGACGGTGTTGCGGTCAGATCGTGACCGCTTCTCGACGGACGATGGACGACATGGCCGGACCGTCCTCGCGCATGCTCGCCCTGCTCTCGCTGCTGCAGGTGCACCGAGAGTGGACGGGCGACGAGCTCGCCGGGCGCCTGACCGTGAGCCCCAGGACGCTCCGCCGCGACGTCGACCGGCTCCGCGACCTCGGCTACCGCATCGACTCCGTCCGGGGCCCGGCCGGTGGCTACCGCCTGGCCGCCGGATCGGACCTGCCGCCGCTGCTGTTCGACGACGACCAGGCGGTGGCGATCGCCCTGGCCCTCGCGGTCGCTCCGGCCTCCGGCGCGGACATCGCCGAGTCCGCCGTCCGCGCGCTCGCCACGGTCCGGCAGGTGATGCCGGACCGGCTCCGGCAGCGGGTCGACCTGGTGGACGCCGTCGTCGGGTCGTCGGGACCGCGGGTCGACCCGGACGTGCTGGTCGCCGTCAGCGAGGCCGTGCACCGGCACGAGGTCCTGCGGTTCGGGTACGGCGAGCGGGACACGCCGCATCGGGTCGAGCCGCACGCGGTGGTCGCCCGGTACGGCCGGTGGTACCTGCTGGCGTGGGACCCCGAGCACGACGACTGGCGCACCTACCGGGTCGACCGGATCGCACCGCGGATGCGGACGCGGCTCCCGTTCAGCCCGCGCCCCGTTCCCGGTGGGGACGCTGCGGCGTTCGTGTCGTCCCGGTTCAAGGGGTCCGACCAACAGGACGTGTGGCCGTGCCGCGGGGCCGTCCTGCTCACCGGGCTGGACGCCGAGCGCGTCGCACCGTTCCTGCCCGAGGACGCCGTGCTCGAGGCGCTCGACGACGGCCGTCGGCGGCTGACGCTCGGCTCGTGGTCGTGGGACGGGCTCGCCGGCGCGGTCGCCGCGCTGACGGTGCCGTTCGTGGTCGAGGGGCCGGAGGAACTGCGTGCCGCTGTGCGCCGATCGGCGGAGCGGCTCGAGCGCGCGGCGGTGCGTTAGGGCGGTGCATGCGTCCGTCAGGACGCCGTCAGGAACCCGTTAGGACCGGCCTGGAGGCGCCACACCGGATCCAGCATCGGTACCGCACCACCCGTGGTGCGGTCCGCGCCGTCCGGCGTCGGACCCTCGAGCAACCTCATCGGAGTCCCTCGTGTTCGACGTCTTCGTCGTCGCCGGTGTCCTCGCCGTGTTCGGCGTGGTGGCACTCATCGCCAAGGGGGTGGAGCGGCTGTGATCGTCGTCACCATCGCCGCCGCCGTCCTCGGCATCGCATCGGTCGTCTACCTCGTGTGGGCCCTCGTCCACCCGGAGCGCTTCTGATGGCGGGCTCCCCGGCCGACACCTGGGCCGGCATCGCCCAGGTCGCCACGCTCGTCCTGCTCCTGGTGGTCGCGCACCGCCCGGTCGGTGACTGGATGGCGCGTGTCTACACGCCGACGAAGCACGCCCGCATCGAGCGCGGCGTCTACCGCGTGATCGGTGTCGACCCCGACGCCGAGCAGTCCTGGCCGGCGTACCTGCGCGGCGTGCTGCTCTTCAGCGCCGTCGGCGTACTGCTCGTCTACCTGCTCCAGCGCATCCAGGTCGTCCTGCCCGGCGACCTCGGGCTGCCGAACGTCGGACCGTCGCTCGCGTTCAACACCGCCGCGTCGTTCGTGTCGAACACGAACTGGCAGTCCTACTCGCCCGAGGCGACGATGGGCTACGCCGTGCAGATGGCGGGCCTCGCAGTGCAGAACTTCCTGTCCGCCGCGGTCGGCCTCGCGGTCGCCGTCGCCCTGGTCCGCGGGTTCGCACGACGGAAGTCGGGCACGCTCGGCAACGTCTGGGTCGACGTCGTGCGCGGAACCGGTCGGCTCCTGCTGCCCGGTGCCTTCGTCTTCGCGATCGTCCTGGTCGCCGGCGGTGTCGTGCAGTCGTGGGGCAGTGGCATCGACGTCACCACCCTCGCCGGCGGCACCCAGCACATCCCCGACGGCTTCGTCGCGTCGCAGGAGGCCATCAAGGAGCTCGGCACGAACGGTGGCGGCTACTTCAACGCGAACTCGGCGCACCCCTTCGAGAACCCGCAGGCGTGGACGAACCTCGTCGAGGTCTTCCTCATGCTCGTCATCCCGTTCTCGCTGCCCCGCACCTTCGGGCGGCTGGTGGGCGACGACCGCCAGGGCTACGCGATCCTCGCCGTGATGGGCGCGATCTTCCTCGTGTCGCTCTCGGTGATGTCGATCGCCGAGCTCGCCGGCGGCGGCAGCGCCACGCAGGCTGCCGGTGCGGCCATGGAGGGCAAGGAGGTGCGCTTCGGCATCCTCGGCACGACGCTCTTCGGCACGACCTCGACCGCCACGTCCACCGGTGCGGTGAACGGCATGTTCGACAGCTTCACGCCGATCGGCGGCATGATGGCGCTCCTCAACATGATGCTCGGCGAGATCAGCCCCGGCGGTGTCGGCTCCGGCCTGTACGGCATGCTCGTGCTCGCCGTGATCACGGTGTTCATCGGCGGTCTGCTCGTCGGACGGACGCCGGAGTACCTCGGCAAGAAGATCCGTGCGCGCGAGATGACCTTCGCCGCGCTGTACATCCTCGTCACGCCGACCCTGGTGCTGCTCGGCACCGGACTGTCCCTGGTGATCCCGGGCGTCCGCGAGCAGGTCCTCGGCACGAGCATCTTCAACCCGGGCAACCACGGGCTGTCCGAGCTCCTCTACGCCTTCACCTCGGGCGCGAACAACAACGGCTCCGCCTTCGGTGGGCTCACCGCGAACACGACGTGGATGAACTCCGCGCTCGGCGTCGTGATGCTGCTCGGCCGGTTCGTCCCGATCGCGCTCGTCCTGGCGCTCGCCGGGTCGCTCGCCGCGCAGGACAAGGTGCCCGCCACCGTGGGGACGCTCCCCACGCACCGGCCGCTGTTCGTCGGCCTGCTCGGTGCGGTCGCCGTGATCGTCACCGCCCTCACCTACTTCCCGGTCCTCGCCCTGGGCCCCCTCGCCGAAGCGCTCGCACGATGAAAGCCGCATCGATGACACACGACACCACGACCACCGCGACCGCCGAGGCGGAGGCGACCAGCGCCTCCCGGCCGGTCACCCGATCGTCCGCCTTCGGACCCCGACAGCTGGCGGCCGGCCTGCCCGGCGCCCTCCGCAAGCTCGACCCGCGCCTGATGTGGCGCAACCCCGTCATGTTCATCGTCGAGGTCGGCGCCGCGCTCACCACCGTGACCGCGTTCGTCGAGCCGTCGGTGTTCACCGCCGCGATCGCGGTGTGGCTCTGGCTGACCGTCGTCTTCGCGAACCTGGCCGAGGCCGTCGCCGAGGGCCGGGGCAAGGCCCAGGCCGACACCCTGCGGAAGACCCGCTCCACCACCAGCGCCCGCCGGGTCCTGCGGTGGGACGCGTCCGACGCCGCCGCGCTGTCGAACGACACCGAGGAGGTCGCCTCGGTGGACCTCGCCAAGGGGGACGTCGTGGTGGTCGTCGCCGGCGAGGTGATCCCCGGCGACGGCGACGTCGTCGAGGGCATCGCGAGCGTCGACGAGTCGGCGGTCACCGGTGAGTCGGCGCCCGTCATCCGCGAGTCCGGCGGCGACCGCAGCGCCGTCACCGGCGGCACCCGGGTGCTGTCCGACCGCATCGTGGTCCGCATCACCTCGACCCCCGGCGAGACGTTCATCGACCGGATGATCCGGCTCGTCGAGGGCGCCGCACGGCAGAAGACGCCGAACGAGATCGCGCTGAACATCCTGCTCGCATCGCTGTCGATCGTCTTCGTGATCGTCTGCCTGACGATGCAGCCGATCGCCGGGCTGGTCGGTGCGACCGTCAGCGTGCCGGTGCTCATCGCGCTGCTCGTCTGCCTCATCCCGACCACCATCGGGGCGCTGCTCTCCGCGATCGGCATCGCCGGCATGGACCGGCTCGTGCAGCACAACGTCCTGGCGATGTCCGGCCGTGCGGTCGAGGCCGCCGGGGACATCACGACGCTGCTGCTCGACAAGACCGGAACGATCACGTACGGCAACCGTCAGGCCTCGCGTGTGGTGCCCGTCCCCGGGATCACCGAGGCGGAGCTCATGGAGGCCGCCGCGTTGTCGAGCGCCGCGGACAGCACGCCCGAGGGCCGTTCCATCGTCACGCTCGCCGAGCAGGACGGCATCGCGCCGGGCAACCCGGCGGGCGCGGTCGAGGTGCCCTTCACGGCGCAGACCCGCATGTCCGGGCTCGACCTGGCCGACGGGTCGCAGATCCGCAAGGGTGCGGCGGCGGCCGTGCTCGCGTGGGCGGGATCGACCGACGCGGCCGTCGTCGCGGCGATCGACACCGCGGTCGCCGAGATCTCCGACCAGGGCGGGACACCGCTCGTCGTCGGGCGCCGCTCGGCCTCGGGCTCCGTCGCCCTGCTCGGCGTCGTGCACCTGAAGGACGTCGTGAAGGACGGCATGGCGGAGCGCTTCGCCGAACTGCGGTCGATGGGCATCCGCACGGTGATGATCACCGGCGACAACCCCCGCACCGCCGCCGCGATCGCGGCCGAGGCCGGTGTGGACGACTTCCTCGCCGAGGCCACGCCGGAGGACAAGCTCGCCTACATCCGCAAGGAACAGGAGGGCGGCAACCTCGTCGCGATGACCGGTGACGGCACGAACGACGCCCCCGCCCTGGCGCAGGCCGACGTCGGCGTCGCGATGAACACCGGCACCACCGCTGCGAAGGAGGCCGGCAACATGGTCGACCTCGACTCCGACCCGACGAAGCTCATCGACGTCGTCCGGATCGGCAAGCAGCTGCTCATCACCCGCGGGGCACTCACCACGTTCTCGATCGCCAACGACGTCGCGAAGTACTTCGCGATCATCCCGGCGATGTTCCAGGCGGCGTTCCCCGGCCTGGCGGCGCTGAACATCATGGGGCTGCACAGCCCGTCGTCGGCGATCCTGTCGGCCGTCGTGTTCAACGCGCTCGTCATCGTGGCGCTCATCCCGCTGTCGCTGCGCGGCGTCAAGTACCGCGCGGCCTCGGCGTCGTCCGTCCTCGGACGCAACCTGCTCGTCTACGGGCTCGGCGGCGTCATCGTCCCCTTCATCGGCATCAAGGCGATCGACCTCGTGGTCGGTCTCATCCCGGGGTTCTAGACCATGGCTTCCTCATCACGTTCCTTCTTCCGCTCCACCGGTGTGGCCGTGCGCCTCACCCTGCTGTCCACCGTCGTGCTCGGCATCGCCTACCCGCTCGCGGTGTGGGGCGTCGGCCAGGCCGCCTTCCACGACCAGGCGAACGGATCGATGGTCACCGACTCCTCCGGCAAGGTCGTGGGCTCGTCCCTCATCGGGCAGTCCTTCATGGGGGACCAGGCCGACCGCTGGTTCCAGTCGCGTCCGAGCGCCGCGGGCGAGAAGGGGTACGACGCGAACGCCTCGTCCGGCTCGAACCTCGGTCCGAACAACCCCGACCTGTTGAAGAGCATCGAGGAGCGCCGGGCGGCCGTGGCGAAGGCCGACGGGGTCAGCGCGGCCGAGGTGCCCGCCGATGCGGTGACCGCGTCGGGCTCCGGCCTCGACCCGGACATCAGCCCGGAGTACGCGTTGCAGCAGGTGTCCCGGGTGGCCGAGGCCCGGGGGCTCTCCGAGTCCACCGTCCGCGCGCTCGTGCAGCAGCACACCGAGTCGCGGCAGGTCGGGTTCCTCGGCGAGCCGGTCGTGAACGTCCTCGAGCTGAACCTGGCCCTGGCCGCCGCGCGCTGACCCCTTGCGACGGAACCAGGTTCCGGACACAGCACCGCGCAACTTCGTGGTGTGGTGTCCGGAACCAGGTTCCGCCCGCCCACCACCCCACCGAAGCGCGAGAGGATGAGCACGTGAAGCGCGGGAAACTCCGGGTGCTGCTCGGCGCCGCTCCTGGTGTCGGCAAGACCTACACGATGCTCGAGGAGGGCCACCGGCTCCGCGCCGAGGGCCGCGACGTCGTCGTCGCGGTCGTCGAGACCCACGAGCGAGCCGCCACGGCCGCGCTGGTCGACGGCCTCGAGCTCGTGCCCCGCCGGATCGTCGAGCACCGCGGCGTCGCACTCGACGACATGGACCTCGACGCGGTCGTGGCCCGCGCACCCGACGTCGCCCTCGTCGACGAGCTCGCCCACACGAACGCCCCCGGCAGCCCCAACGAGAAGCGCTGGCAGGACGTCGAGGTGCTCCTCGCCGCAGGCATCAGCGTCATCTCGACGGTCAACATCCAGCACATGCAGTCCCTCGGGGACGTCGTCCGCGAGATCACCGGGACGGTGCAGCGCGAGACCGTCCCGGACGCCGTGGTCCGCGCCGCCGACCAGATCGAGGTCGTCGACCTGTCCCCGGCATCGCTGCGCGAACGGCTCTCGGACGGGCTGGTCTACCCCGCCGCCCGCATCGACGCGGCACTGTCGAACTACTTCCGCCTCGGCAACCTCACCGCCCTGCGCGAGATCGCCCTGCTCTGGCTCGCCGACGAGGTCGACGACGCACTCAAGGCCTACCGTGCCGAGCACGGCATCGACCACCGGTGGGAGACCCGGGAGCGTGTGCTCGTCGCGCTGACCGGCGGCCCGGAGGGCGAGACCCTGCTGCGCCGCGGCGCCCGCATCGCCGCCCGCAGCGCCGGCGGGGAGCTCGCCGCCGTCCACGTCACGACGAACGACGGGCTGCGCGAGCGGCACCCGGGAGCGCTCGGCAAGCAGCGCGCCCTGCTCGAACAACTCGGCGGGACCTACCACCAGGTGGTCGGCGACGACGTGCCGTCGACCCTGGTCCGGTTCGCGAAGTCGGTCGACGCGACCCAGATCGTCATCGGCGTCAGCCGCCGCAGCCGCCTCGCCGCCGCGCTCACCGGTCCCGGCATCGGCAACACGGTCGTCCGCGAGTCCGGTGACATCGACGTGCACGTCGTCACCCACGAGCGGGCGGGCGGCGGCTTCGCCCTGCCGAAGCTCGGCGGCAGCCTGTCGCGCGGCCGGATCGCCGCCGCGTTCGCGGTCTCGCTGCTGCTCGGCCCGCTGCTGACCTGGCTGCTGTCGTTCGGCAACGACCCCGACGCCATCACGGTGGACGTGCTGTCGTACCAGCTGCTCGTGCTCGTCGTCGCGCTGATCGGCGGGATGTGGCCGGCCGTCTTCACCGCCGTGCTGTCCGGGCTGAGCCTCGACTACTTCTTCGTGCAACCCCTCTACATGGTCACCGTCCAGCAGCCGTGGCACCTGGTGGCGCTCGTGATGTACGTCATCAGTGCCGTGCTGGTCAGCTTCGTGGTCGACCGGTCCGCCCGTCGCAGCCGCGCGGCACGTCGTGCAGCCGCCGAGTCCGGGCTCCTGGTCGGGATCGCCGGCAGCGTGCTCCGCGGCGACGACGCCCTGCAGGCGCTGCTCGACCGGACCCGCGAGGCCTTCGGCTTCACCGGCGTGCGGATCCGTCAGGGCGACGAGGTGCCGGCCACGTCGGGGACGTTCGCCGACGCGCCGGACGCGACCACGAGCCTCCCGTCCGGCGCCGTCCTCGAGTTCTCCGGCGCCCCCGACGACCCGACCCAGCGCCGGCTGCTGCGCGTCGTCGAGCAGCAGCTCGACGCCGCCGTCGAACACCGGCGCCTCACCCGCACCGCGGTCGACGCGGAGCGGATCGCTGCGGCGGACCGCGTCCGGAGCGCCATCCTGGCGGCCGTCGGGCACGACGTGCGCCGACCGATCGCGGCGGCGTCCGCCGCCGTCCAGACCCTGCACGCCTCCGACATCGAGCTCTCGCCGGCCGACCGGGAGGCGCTGCTCACCACCGCCGACGAGAGCCTCCGCCAGCTGGCGGTGCTGCTGGCCGACCTGCTCGACGTCAGCCGCGTGCAGGCTGGTGTCCTCGCCGTCACCCCGCTGCCGACCGCCCTCGAGACGGTCGTCGCCCCCGCGCTCGACGAGCTCGAACTCGGCCCGGACGACGTCGACCTCGACCTGCCCGCCGACCTGCCGCCCGTCCTCGCCGACCACGGACTGCTGCAGCGCGTCGTGGTGAACCTGCTCGCCAACGCCAGCCGCTACGCGCCGGAGGGCACGCGCGTCCGCGTCGCGGCGAGCGCCTTCGGTGGCGGCGTCGAGCTGCGCGTCGCCGACCACGGCCCGGGCATCCCCGAGGACCGACGCGGCGAGGTGTTCCAGCCCTTCCAGCGACTCGGCGACACCGACAACGAAACCGGACTCGGACTCGGGCTGGCGCTCGCGCGCGGCTTCACCGAGGGCATGGGCGGCACCATCGAGGTCGACGACACCCCCGGCGGCGGGCTCACCGTCGTCGTGCGGCTGCCGATCGCCGGACACCTGGGAGTGGATGTCAAGTGAGCACGAAGGTCCTCATCGCCGACGACGACGCACAGCTCGTCCGGGCCCTGTCCGTCACCCTCGCCGCCCGCGGGTACGACGTCGTCACCGCGCGGGACGGCCGGGCCGCGATCGACGCGGTGATCACCGAGCGCCCGGACATCGTGATGCTCGACCTCGGCATGCCCCGGCTCGACGGCATCGGCGTGCTCGAGGGCATCCGCGCGTGGTCGCAGGTGCCCGTGCTCGTGCTCTCCGGTCGGACCGACTCGTCGGACAAGGTCGACGCGCTCGACGCCGGGGCGGACGACTACGTGACGAAGCCCTTCCAGATGGACGAGCTGCTCGCCCGGCTCCGCGCACTCGGTCGGCGGCAGGCCACGGCCGCGGCGAGTGCGGGTGTGACGCCGACGGTGACGATCGGCGACCTCGTCGTGGACCTCGTCGCGAAGCAGGTCACGCCGTCGACGGGCCCGACGATCCGGCTCACCCCGACCGAGTGGCGGCTGCTCGAGGTCCTCGTGACGAACCCCGGTCGGCTGATGACCCGCGAGATGCTCCTGACCGAGGTCTGGGGTCCGACGCACGGCAACGACTCCGGCTACCTGCGGCTGTACATGGCGCAGCTGCGGCGGAAGCTCGAGCCGGAGCCGTCGCACCCGCGGTACCTGGTGACCGAGTCGGGGATGGGCTACCGGTTCGACCCGACCGGGGCGTGACGGGCGGTGGCGGGCAGGTGGCGTGTGGTCGTCGTGTCCGTGTCGTGGTGCTGTCGCCCCCGTCGTTCCTAGGCTCGGCACCATGAACGAGATGCGGATCGCCACCCTCCGACGCGAGCGTGGCTGGACCCAGGAACGCCTGGCCGAGGCGAGCGGCGTGGCCGTCCGGACCGTGCAACGGCTCGAGGGCGGGAACGACGCGAGCCTCGAGACCCTGTCCGCGATCGCCCGGGCGCTCGAGGTCCCCGTGCGGGAGCTCTTCGCCCAGGAAGACCCCGCGGAGCTCGACCCTGGCGTCCGCGGACTCGACGAGCGGACCGAGGCCGCTGCCGCGGCGGCGGCGACGCAGCAGGCCGCACGCGACCGGTTCGTGGCGGGGTTCTGGTCGTTCTCGACTGCTGTCGGCGTCGTCTTCGGCATCGTCACCGTGCTGCTCCTCGTCCTGCACGTGTGGTCCCCACTGGTGTTCCTGCTCGTCGGGGCCTACTGGGCGGTCCGGCGGCCGGTCGGGCGGTTCCTGCTCGACACCGTGCTGGGCGCGCGGCTCGACCGGCGCTGGCCGCTGTCGTCGGCGACCGACGTGCCGGTCCGTGTCGCGCGCTGAGCCGACGCCGGTCGTCCCTTAGGGGCGTCCAAGGCTGCGCCGACGATCCGCGCACGTGGGGATCGCACTCTCGGGGCATGACCGACACGATCCCCGCCGAGCGCCCGCGCCTCCTGCCACCACCGACCCGAGACCGACCGGCGCTCCGAGAGCGGCTGGCGGGGCTGGTCCGCGGCGGTGCGGACACCGCGCGGTGGGAGCGCCCCGCGTTCCTCGGGCTGCTGCTGGTCACCGGCGTGCTGTACGTCGTGAACCTCGGCGTGAACGGCTGGGCGAACGCGTTCTACTCGGCGGCCGTGCAGGCGGGCAGCCAGAGCTGGGAGGCGTTCTTCTACGGCTCCTCCGACGCCGCGAACGCGATCACGGTCGACAAGCCGCCCGCGTTCCTCTGGGTGATCGGCATCTCCGTCCGGCTGTTCGGGCTGAACTCGTGGTCGATCCTCGTGCCGCAGGCGTTGATGGGCGTGGCGTCGGTGGCGGTCCTGTACCGGATCGTCCGCCGCCGCTTCTCGGCCGATGCCGCCCTGACGGCGGGGGCCGTGCTCGCGACGACACCGGTCGCGACCCTCATGTTCCGCTACGACAACCCGGACGCCCTGCTCGTGCTGCTCACCGTCGGGGCGATCGCCCTGACGCTGCGCGGCATCGAGTCCGGGCGGATGCGGTGGGTGGTCTGGGCCGGGGTGCTCGTCGGGCTCGGGTTCCTGACGAAGCAGCTGCAGGCGTTCCTCGTGCTGCCGCCCCTGGTCGGGGTGTACCTCGTCGCCTCGCCCCGCCCGGTGCTCCGGCGGATCGGGCACCTGCTCGCAGCGGCGCTCGCCGTGGTGGTCTCCGCCGGGTGGTGGGTCGCGATCGTCGAGCTCGTGCCGGCCTCGGCGCGACCGTACGTCGGCGGGTCGCAGACGAACAGCTTCCTCGAGCTCACCTTCGGCTACAACGGCCTCGGGCGGGTCACGGGCGACGAGACGGGGAGCGTCGTGCCGGGCGGGACGACCGGAGCGGGGTCGTGGGGCTCGACCGGCCTGACCCGGCTGTTCGGCTCGGAGTTCGGCACGCAGGTGACCTGGCTGCTGCCGACCGCGCTCGTGCTGCTCGCCGTGTCCCTCGTCGCGATCGGGGTCCGCCGCCGCCGTGACCCGCGGCTCGCGACCGTCCTGGTGCTCGGCGGCTCGTTGCTCGTCACCGGGCTGGTCTTCAGCTTCATGGGCGGGATCTTCCACCCGTACTACACGGTGGCGCTCGCGCCGTACATCGCCGGGCTGGTCGGCATCGGCGCCGGGCTCCTCTGGCAGCGCCGTCCCGTGCTCGCCTGGCGCATCGTCGCGGCGGCGGTCGTGGCGGTCTCCGGCGCCTGGTCGTTCGTCCTGCTCTCCCAGGCGTCGTCGTGGCAGCCGTGGATCCGCTGGGTCGTGCTCGCTGCGACCGTGGTCGGGGCGGCGCTCGTCGTGCTGCGCCCTCGGGGGCGTGTCCTCGCCGGAGCGACCGTCGCGACGGTGCTCGTCGCGGCGCTGCTCGGGCCGACGGCGTTCTCGGTGCAGACCACCACGGTCGGGCACACCGGTGCACTGCCGTCCGCAGGGCCGAGCGTCACGACGAGCGGGTTCGGCGGCGGTCGCGGCGGCATGCCCGTCGGCCGGGGCGGCCCCGGTGGACAGGGCGGTGCCGGCGGTCAGGCAGCGCCCGGCGGCCAGGGAGCACCCGGTGGCCAGGCGGCGCCCGGCGGCCAGGCAGCACCCGCCGGTCGGGGTGGCACCGGTGGGGCACCGGGCGGCACCGGCGGCGGGAACGCCCCCGGCGGCGGCACGAACCTGCTCGGCGGCTCGACCGAGGTGTCCGACGAGGTCGTCGACGCGCTGTCCGTCGACGCCGACGAGTACACGTGGGCCGCGGCGACCGTCGGGTCGAACAGCGCCGCGACCTACCAGCTCGCCACCGGCGACCCGGTCATGGCGATCGGCGGCTACAACGGCACCGACCCCGCGCCGACCCTCTCGGAGTTCCGGGCCCTCGTCGCGGCCGGGAAGGTGCACTGGTTCATCGGCGGCGCATCGCAGTCGGGCGCGGGCAGCAGCACCGGGAGCGACGCCGCCGAGCAGATCGCCGAGTGGGTCGCCGCCCACTCCGAGGCGACGACGGTGGACGGCGTGACGATGTACGACCTCACGCCCGCATCCTGACCACGGAGACCGCCGGTACCGCCCGCGTCCACCGGATGAACGCGGGCGGTACCGTCGATCCGTGACGATCGAACTGCGCCGGGTGACCGCGGAGGACTGGACCGTCTGGCGGCCGGTCCGCCTCGCCGCCCTCGCGGACGCACCACAGGCGTTCGGCTCCCGCCTCGAGGACTGGCAGGACGCCCCGGAGCACCGCTGGCGCACTCGCCTGTCGCTGCCGGGAGCGGTCGACATGCTCGCGGTCGAGGACGACGTCCCCGTCGGGATGGCGAGCGGGGTCCCGGACCCGGACGACTCCGCGCTCGCCGAGCTCATCTCGATGTGGGTCGCCCCGGACGCCCGCGGCCGGGGGCTCGTCGCGCTGCTCGTCGACGAGATCGCCCGGTCGCTCGCCGCGCAGGGCATCGAGCACCTCGAGCTCTCCGTGATGCCCGACAACGACCGCGCCCGCCGGGCGTACGAGCGCATCGGCTTCACCGCGACGGACACCCCCGGCGACCGGCTGCCGGACGGTCGGCACGAGACGGTCATGCGCCGCGACCTCACCGCCGAGCGGACGCTCCTCGCGTACGAGCGCGGTGCCGACCGCTACACGGAACGGACCGACGACCACCGCGCCGGACTCGTCGACGACCTGCTCGCCCTCGTGCCCGCCCACGCCCACGTCCTGGAGCTCGGCTCCGGCCCCGGGCGGGACGCCGACGCCCTCGAGGCTGCGGGGCTCCGGGTCGACCGCACCGACGGCACCACGGCGTTCGTCGACCGCCTCCGTGCCGCCGGACACGGGGCCCGGGTGCTCGACGTGCGCCGCGACGGCTGGGGCGGGCCGTACGACGCCGTCTTCGCGAACGCCGTGCTGCTGCACGTCCCACGGTCGGACACCGGCGCGGTGCTCGAGCGTGCCCGACGTGCGGTCCTCCCCGGCGGGGTCCTCGCGGCGACGGTGAAGCGGGGCGACGGCGACGGCCAGGGCGACGGCTGGAGCGACCGGAAGCTCGACGACCCCCGCTGGTTCACCTACTGGGACGAGGACGCCCTCGCCGAGGCCGTCACGGGCGCCGGCTGGGTGGCCGTCGACGTGCGGGAGACCACCCGCCCCGGCGCCGAGGAGCGCTGGTTGACCGTCACGGCCCGTCGGCCGGACGAGGACCGACGCGACGAGGAGGACCGATCGTGAACCGTGCACTCCGCTGGACCGCCTGGGTCGTCACCGTCGTGGTACTGCTCGCGGTGGTCTTCCTCGTGTACGCGCACATCGTCATGCAGGGCACCCGGAGCGCTGCACTGCAGGTCTGGCGCGACGACCGCGTGGCCGTGCGTGACGTCGGCGACAGCATCGTGATGACCCCGACGAACGGTGACGACGGCACGGGGATCGTGTTCATACCGGGCGCGAAGGTCGACCCGTACGCCTACATGGCCACGTTCCGGCAGGTCGTCGCCTCGGGCACCACGGTCGTCATCACGAAGCCGACGCTCAACCTGGCGTTCTTCGACACCCGGCCGCTCTCGACCTTCGAGGCGCACGCTCCCGGTGTCCGCACATGGGCGGTCGGTGGGCACTCGCTCGGCGGGGTCCGTGCGTGCCAGCTCGCGCAGGACGCCGACGGGCTGCTCCTGCTCGGCAGCTACTGCGCGAACGACATCGCCGGGTCGTCCGTCCAGGTCCTCAGCGTCTCCGGCTCACGCGACGGGCTCTCCACACCGGAGAAGGTCGCCGCCGCCCGGCACCTCCTGCCGACCACGGCGACCTCGGTCGAGATCGAGGGGGCGAACCACGCCGACTTCGGCGCCTACGGCGACCAGCCGGGTGACCGCACCGCGACGATCCCGCGCGCGGACGCACGGGCGCAGATCAGCGCGGCGATCGAGGACTGGGTGCGCACCCTCGGCTGACCCGGGTGGACGACGGACGGGAGGCGCGACACCCGCTGGTGTCGCGCCTCCCGTCCGTCTCGTGGTCCGTGCCCGTCAGTGGATGCGGCCCGCCTCGTGGTCGCGACCGTTGCGGCGGCCCGTCGCGCGGGCGACGAAGTACAGCACCACACCGACGGCGAGCAGCAGTGCGGCGTAGAGCCAGACCTGCCCGCTCTGCTGCGTGAGCAGCAGGACGCAGGACGCCACCCCGAGCACGGGCACCCACGTCCACACGCGGAAGTGGTCGTGCTCGACCCGGTCCTTCCGCAGCACCAGGACCGCGACGTTCGTGCTGATGAACACGAAGAGCAGCAGGAGCACGACGGTCTCGGCGAGCGTGCCGACGTCGCCCACCAGGGTGAGGGCCATCGCGACGACCGTCGTGGCGACGATGGCGACCCACGGGGTCCTCCGGTTCGGCAGGACCTTCGCGAGCAGGGCGGGCAGGAGCCGCTGCTCCGCCATGCCGTACGTGACGCGGCTCGCCATGATCATGGTGAGGAGCGCGCCGTTCGCCACCGCGACCAGGGCGATGGTGCTGAACACCCAGTCGGGGATCGGCACGCCGGTGGCCGACACGACGGCCAGCAGTGGACCGCTCGAGTCGGAGAGCTCGGACGCGGGCAGGGCGATCGAGCTCGCGAGGGCGACGAGCACGTAGACGACGCCGGCGGTGGCCAGGGCTCCGAAGAGGGCGCGGGGGTAGACGCGGCGGGGCTCGCGGACCTCCTCCGCGACGTTCGCCGAGGTCTCGAAGCCGACGAACGAGTAGTAGGCGACGATCGCGGCGCTCAGGGTCGCGAGCGCGGGATTCGCCTCCGCGGGGAAGGCACCGACGCGCGAGACGTCCCCGCCTCCGCCGCCGAGCATGACCGCGACCACGACGATGACGATGACCAGGCCGGAGACCTCGATGATCGTCATGACGACGTTGCTCTTCAGCGAGTCCGAGATGCCCCGGGCGTTCAGGCAGGCGATGAGCGCGAGGAACACGATGGCAGTCGGCACCGGCGGCAGGTCGACGAAGGTGCCGAGGTAGTCACCCGCGAACGCCAGGGACAGGCCGGCGGCGCTCGTGACGCCGGCGGCGAGCATGCTGAAGCCGACGAGGAACGACACGACCGGCGTCCCGTACGCCCGCTCCGCGAACACCGCGGCGCCGCCGGCCTTCGGGTACTTGGTCACGAGCTCGGCGTACGAGCCCGCGGTCAGCAGGGCCAGCAGCAGCGCGAGGACCAGCGGTGCCCAGAGCGCCCCGCCGACGTCCTTCGACAGGGTGCACATCAGGGCGTAGATGCCGGCGCCGAGCACGTCGCCGAGGATGAAGAGGAACAGGAGCGGGCCGGTGATCGCCTGCTCGAGCTTCGAGCCCGAGCCGTGCTGCGGGGGAGCGCTGGTGTCGCTGGTCGCGCTGTTCTTCGTCATGTGGCGCCTTCCGTCGCGCCCAACCTCGACGGGGGACGGTCCGAGCGCTCCCGGAAGGTCCGCACGGCGCGGTCCACGCCCGGGTGAACGGTTCTCCACAGGTTCCCCGCGAGCCTGAACGCCCGGGCTGGAGCGGTCCTAGACTCGATCGGAGCCGAACCGCCCGCCGAGACCCTCGGCCGCCAGGCGGACCGCCAGCGAGACCAGAGGAACCCCGATGACGATGCCGGACCGGCGCACGCCCGCACGACTCGCCGACACGCGGGCACTCCTGTTCGACCTCGACGGCGTGCTGACGCCCACGGCCGACGTGCACATGCGTGCCTGGAGCCGCCTGTTCACGCCGTTCCTGGCGGACCGCGGCGTCGCGCCCTACAGCGAGCAGGACTACTTCGACCACATCGACGGCAAGCCCCGCTACGACGGCGTGCGGTCGCTGCTCGCGTCGCGGGGCATCGACCTCCCGCAGGGGTCGCCGGACGACGCCCCGGGCAGCGACACCGTGTGCGCGCTCGGCAACCGGAAGAACGCCGAGTTCACGGCCGAGCTCTCCGAGCACGGCGTGGAGCCCTACCCGGGGTCGCTCCGCTTCCTCGTCGCCGCGATCGCCGCCGGCATGCAGGTCGCCGTCGTGTCGAGCTCGGCGAACGCGACGCAGGTCCTGCGCACGGCGGGCATCCTCGACCACTTCCGAGTGGTCGTCGACGGGCTCGTCGCGCGCCAGGACGGCCTGGCCGGCAAGCCCGCTCCGGACACCTACCTCGACGCCGCCGGGCGCTTCGGGCTGGCACCGGCCCAGTGCGTCGTCGTCGAGGACGCCACGAGCGGCGTCGAGGCCGGCCGGAACGGCGCCTTCGGGCTCGTCGTCGGCGTCGACCGCGGTGCCGGCGCCGACGCGCTGCGCGAGCACGGCGCCGACGTCGTCGTCCAGGACCTCGCCGAACTGGTCGACCAGCTCCCGGCGCCGCGCACCGACTAGCGTCCCGTCCCACCCGGAACGGCCCCGACGGCGTGGCCCGACCGTCCCGACCACCTCACGACTCCTCCCTCCCACGGAGCACACGCCATGAACCCCATCACCTCCGACCCCCTCGACCGCGTCCGCTACCCGGTCGACGAGTGGGCGCTCGTCGAGACCGAGTACGCGCCGGACGAGCAGGGCGTCGCCGAGACCAACTTCGCCGTCGGCAACGGCTACCTCGGTCTGCGCGGCAACCTCGACGAGGGCCGCGGTGGCGTGCAGTACGGCACGTACGTCAACGGCTTCCACGAGACCTGGCCGATCCGGCACGCCGAGGACGCCTTCGGCTTCGCGAAGACCGGGCAGACGATCATCAACGCGCCCGACGCCAAGGTCATCCGGCTCTACGTCGACGACGAGCCGCTCGTGCTTGCCGAGGCCGACATCCTGCGGCACACCCGGCGGCTCGAGTTCCGCGGTGGGTACCTGTACCGCGAGACCGAGTGGTCGACGCCGTCCGGCAAGCGCGTGCTCATCCGCGCCCGGCGCCTGGTGTCGTTCACCGACCGGCACCTCGCCGTGATCGACTACGAGGTCACCGTGCTCGACGGCGACGCGTCGATCCTGCTCTCGAGCCAGGTCCTCAACCGGCAGGACGTGCAGGACGAGTACCACGCGGGCATGCGCGCCGCGGCGAACGCCTTCGACCCCCGCAAGGCCGAGGCGTTCACGGAGCGCGTGCTCGAGCCCGTGATCAAGCGCAGCACGGGCGGGCGGTCGCTGCTCGGGTACCAGGCGGCGAGCTCGGGCATGACGATCTGCGTCGGTGTCGAGCACCACCTGGAGACCGAGAACCCCTGGGACGAGGCCTCGTCGATCGAGGACGACCTCGCCAAGCACGTGTACCGCGTGCAGGCCCGTGCCGGGGTGCCGATCCGCCTCGTGAAGCACATGGTCTACCACACGTCCCGCGGGGTGCCGGCGCGTGAGCTCGCCGACCGGTGCGACCGCACGCTCGACCGCGCGCGCGCCGAGACGGTCGAGCAGACCTTCGCGAAGCAGCGCGCGTGGATGGACGACTACTGGACCCGCAGCGACGTCGAGATCCCCGGGCAGCCGGCGATCCAGCAGGCCGTCCGGTGGAACCTGTTCATGCTCGCCCAGGCCACCGCCCGCACCGACGGGCACGGCATCGCGGCGAAGGGCGTCACGGGCTCCGGGTACGGCGGTCACTACTTCTGGGACATGGAGATCTACGTCCTGCCGTTCCTGTCGTACACGGCGCCGATCGTCGCGCGGAACGCCCTCCGCTTCCGGTACAACATGCTCGACGCCGCCCGGTCGCGGGCACGTGAGCTGAACCAGCGCGGGGCGCTCTTCCCGTGGCGGACGATCAACGGCGAGGAGTCGTCGGCGTACTACGCGGCCGGCACCGCGCAGTACCACATCGACGCGGACATCGCGCATGCGCTCATGCAGTACGTCCGGGCCTCCGGCGACACGGACTTCCTGAAGCGCGGCGCGATCGACATCCTGGTCGAGACCGCCCGGCTGTGGTCCGATCTCGGGTTCTGGCGGTCGAACGGCGACAAGAAGTTCCACATCGACGGCGTCACCGGGCCCGACGAGTACACGACGGTCGTCGACGACAACCTCTACACGAACGTCATGGCGCGGGCGAACCTCTGGTTCGCGGTCAACGCCTGCCGGCAGCTCGCGACCGACGACCCCGAGGAGTACGGCCGCATGGTCCGGCGCACCGGGCTGGTCGACGACGAGGTCACCGCGTGGGAGCACGCCGCCGAGTCGATGGAGATCCCGTTCGACCCGCACCGCGGCATCCACCCGCAGGACGCCCAGTTCCTCGACAAGGAACTCTGGGACCTCGAGAACACCCCCGAGTCGAAGCGGCCGCTGCTGCTGCACTACCACCCGCTGGTGATCTACCGGTTCCAGGTGCTCAAGCAGGCCGACGTCGTGCTCGCGCTGTTCCTGCAGGGCCACGAGTTCACGGCGGCCGAGAAGCGCCGTGACTTCGACTACTACGACGCCCTGACGACCGGTGACTCGACGCTGTCCGCCGTGGTGCAGTCGATCATGGCGGCCGAGGTCGGCTACCACGACCTGGCCGCGCAGTACTTCCTCACCGCGCTCTACGTCGACCTCGCCGACCTGCACGGCAACACCTCCGACGGCGTGCACATCGCGTCGACCGGCGGCATCTGGGGTGCGCTCGTGAACGGCTTCGGCGGCATGCGCGACCACGGCGGCCGGATGACCTTCAACCCGCGGCTGCCGAAGGACTGGGACCGCCTGACCTACCGCATCCAGGTGCACGGGTCGCGGGTCCGGGTCGACCTGGAGGAGGACGCGATGACCTTCACGGTGGAGACCGGCGAGGGCTTCACCGCGTGGGTGCACAACCAGCAGTGGGACGTCACCGCCGGTGCGCCGACGGTCGTGCCGCTGGCCCACCACGGGCCGCGGATGACCGGGCACGCGCCGACCACGAGCGACATCCAGGGCACCCTGCGGGCGGACGGTTCCGTCATCACCGCGTCGATCCCGATGATCTCGCTCGACCGCGACCTGGACGTCGACGAGACCACCGCCTGACGGTCCGGCCAGGAGGCGCGGTGCGGGTCCGTCCCGCGCCGCGCCTCCTGCTCGCTCCTGCCTGCTGCCTGCTGCCTGTTGCCGCCTCCGCGCCGCCGGTGCCGACCCGCGCACCGCCTGCGCGTCCGCCTGCACGTGCGTCCAGCCGGGAACGGGCAGCGTGGTCGTCCGTGCCCCCGGGCCGACGGCGTCTCCTGCGGCACGAGCAGTGCATCGAGAGGAGACACACATGGACAAGCGGTTCGAGGGCAAGGTCGCGATCGTCACGGGGGCCGGGTCCGGCATCGGCGAGGCCACCGCGCGGGCGTTCGTCGACGAGGGCGCGGACGTGCTGCTCGTCGACAGCGTCGAGGAGAAGGTCCGTGCCGTCGCCGACAGCCTGCCGACCGGTCGTGCGGTCGCGCTGCAGGCCGACGTGGCCGACCCGGCAGCGTGGGAGACGATCGTGTCGGACGCGGTGGACCGGTGGGACCGCATCGACGTGCTCGTGAACAACGCCGGCACCTTCACCTCCGGTGACATCACCGACATCGAGCCCGACGAGTGGCACCGGGTCATCGAGACCGACCTGTCGAGCGTGTTCTACGGCACGCGGGCCGCGCTGCCGTTCCTCCGGGAGTCCAAGGGGTCGGTCGTGAACACGTCGTCGGTGTCGGGCATGGACGCCGACTGGCGGATGAGCCCGTACAACGCCGCGAAGGGCGGGGTCTCGAACTTCACGAAGGCGGCCGCGCTCGACAACGGGCAGTTCGGGGTGCGGGTGAACGCCGTCGCGCCGGGACTGATCTGGACGGACATGACCGAGCAGCAGGCCGAGGACGAGGAACTCCAGCACAAGTTCGCCGAGCGGGTCTCGCTCGGTCGTGGTGGGCGCTCGGAGGAGGTCGCTGCGGCGGTGCTGTTCCTGGCGAGCGACGCAGCGTCGTACATCACGGGCGCGGTGCTGCCGGTCGACGGCGGCACCACAGCGAGCAACGGGCAGCCCGCACAGTCCTGAGGGCCCGTCGCGCGGCTCAGAGCAGCTTGCGCAGAGTGTTCACGTTGCGGGTCGTCGTCGTGCGCTTGAAGCGTGCGGCGGCGGCCCGCTTCGCGAACACCGTGTCCGTGCTCGAGCCCTTCGGGCAGGACCAGTAGACGACACCGTCGCCGCGGTCCACCCGCTCCACGGTGTCGTCCGTGTCAATGTCGGCGACCAGCTCGTCGAGCGCGGCGTCGTCGGACCCGAACACGACGTAGTCGTGCCGGTCGGACGCGGACTCGAACGGGAAGCCGTCGACGACCGCGGCCAGTCGATCGTGCGGGACGAGGACGATCCAGGCGTCGTACCCGAACCGGTCCCGCAGACCCTGCTCCACGGCAGCCTGCACCGCCGACGCACCGCCGGGTGCGGTGAAGTCGACGTTGCCCGAGGCCAGGACCGTCCGCACGTCCGCGTACCCGAGCTCCCGGAACAGCGCCGCGAGGTCGGCGTTCCGGATCGTGATGCCGTTCACGTTCACCCCGCGCAGCAGCGCGACCCACCTGGCCATGCCGGGACCGTAGCGCGCACGGCGGAGGTCGGGCCAGCCCCCCCCCCGACCTGTCCACAAGAACAATTGCGCAAGAACTGTTGCACAACGGCTCTTGTGGACATATCGTCGAACCATGGACGTGCAGCGACTCGACGATGCAGCGCAGATGCGCGCGCTCTCCCACCCCACCCGGCTGCGGATCGTGGGGCTGCTGCGGACCGGCGGTCCGCAGACCGCCGCGATGCTCGGCGACCAGGTGGACGAGGCGCCCGGGACGATCAGCTACCACTGCAAGCGTCTCGCCGACGCCGGCTTCATCGAGCCCGCTCCCGAGCTCGGGACCGACCGGCGCGAGCGCTGGTGGCGGGCGGTGGCGCAGCACACGTCGTGGAACCTCGCGGACGGGTTCGACGACCCGGAGCGGATGGTCGCCGGCGTCGCGCTCGACCACGCCGTCGCACAGGCGTACGCCGACGAGTACCGCGCGTTCATCGATCACGTGCCGGCGCTCGGACGCGAGTGGGTCGCGGCCTCGCACAGCAGCGACCGGTCCCTCCGGCTGACGGTCGACGAGCTGCAGGCCCTCGGCAGCGAGCTGCAGGGTGTGCTCGACCGGTGGGAGGCACGGAGCGCCGAGCACGAGCCGGGCGACGGGTCCGAGCGCGTGACCGCGGTCGTCCAGAGCTACCGGTCGGCCCGACCGTGAACGCGCACCGGCGGTTGCGATCGCTGCTCGCGGTGCAGGTCGTGTCGCGGACGGGCAACGTCGCGACGACCATCGCGGTGCCGTTCGTCGTGCTGTCCCGCGGCGGGTCGGCGACGGACGTCGGCATCGCGGCCTTCGCCGCGACGGTCCCGATCGTCCTCGGCGGGGCGTTCGGCGGTGTGCTCGTCGAGCGCTTCGGGTTCGTCCGGTCGAGCGTGGCGTCCGACCTGGTCAGCGCTGCGACGCTCGCCGCGATCCCGCTCCTGGCGTGGACCGTCGGGCTGCCGGCGTGGGCGCTGCTCGCGCTCGTGTTCCTCGGTGGCCTGTTCGACACCCCGGGGGAGTCCGGCCGGCGGGTGCTCCTGCCCGGGCTCGCGACCGCTGCGGGCATCCCGCTCGAACGCGCCGTCGGGCACTTCGAGGCGTCGGTCCGGTTCTCGGTGCTGCTCGGGGCACCCGCGGCGGGGCTGCTCATCGGTGCCGTCGGCCCGCTGCCCGCACTGGCCGTGACCGCCGCGGTCTTCGCAGCCGCGGCGCTGCTCGCTGCCGTCACGCTGCGGGGAGCGACGGTGCACCCGGAACCGGGCGCAGGATCCGCCGAACCCTCTTCCGGGTACTGGCGAGACCTGGCCTCGGGTCTCCGCTTCTGTGCCCGGGACCCGCTCTTCCGGCTCGTGATCGCGCTCGTGCTGGTGACGAACCTGCTCGACGCGGCCCGCTCCACCGCGCTGCTCCCGCTGTACGCGGACCGACTGCTGGACGGCGCGCAGTCGCTCGGGTTGATCAGCGGGACGTACGGGGGTGCGGCCTTCCTCGGGTCGCTCCTGTTCGGGTACGTCGCGCACCGGGTGCCGCGTCGGATCACCTTCGTGGTGTGCTTCGTCCTGGCCGGCGGGCCGTCGCTCGTGGTTCCGGCACTCGGGCTCGGGCTGCCGTGGGTGCTGGGCGCCTGCGTCGTGTCGGGGCTCGCGGCCGGTGCGCTCAACCCGATCCTCGGGGCCGTGGAGCTCGAGCGCATCCCGTCGCACATGCGGGCCCGCGTGTTCGGACTCCTGTCGGCGGGATCGTGGGCTGGGATCCCGCTCGGTGGGCTGTTCGGCGGCATCGCTGCGGACGGCATCGGGGTGACGACGACGTTCGGTGTCGTGGCGGTGGTCTACACGGTCGTGACGCTCTCGCCGCTGCTCGGCGGGTCCTGGCGGCTCATGGAGCGCCGTCCGGTCGTCACGGACGCACCGGCAGTGGGCTCCGCAGTGCCCACGACGGCGCGTTGAGGCCTTGTGTTCAGAACGCGTTCTGAATAGTCTCGGTCCATGACCCTCGTTGCTCCCCCTCGTCGCCGGCGCTCAGTCCAGTCGTCCGACCTGTCCCGCCACGCGAAGGACGTGTTCGCAGCGGCCGAGGTCGAGCCGCTCGAGGTGACTCGTCGTGACGGTAAGCCGCTCGTCCTCACGACCAAGGAGCGCTCCGACGACGACGATGCGGTGCTGGACATCGCTGCGCAGCTGATCGCCGCGATGACCGTCAACGTCGAGCTCCCGCTGCAGGACCGGCTCGCGATCCCCTACCCGTGGCTGAAGCTCCTCAGCGCCGGCGACCAGGTCCGCTTCGCGAAGGAGATCACCGAGATCGCTCGCGGATCCTTCTCGTTACGTCAACCGCGCACGCTCCTGCTGGAGATGCAGGCGTGGCGGAACTCCGCCGAGGCGATCGCCGCCGGCTGGGATCGTCCGGAACCGCAACTCCTCGACGAGCCGATCGCCGCCGAGCGCCCCTGACCGCCCCGTGGCACGTCGGACCACGGTGCCGCGACCGGTCCGCACCACCGAGTACTCGCTCGTGTTCCTGACCCGGGCGGCAGGATCGGGGTGGCGTGACCTCGTGGCGACCTAGCGCAACGCCGTGGCGGATGCCTGGGACCGTCTGACGAGCGACCCCCCCACCGAGGACCTGGCGTGCCACGCGCTCCGCGGTGAACTAGGGACGGTCGTGCACTCCGGGCGCGCATGGACTCGGCGACAGATCGAGCTCAAGCGTGGCGCCCGGATCTGGTTCACCGTGGACGAGGCGGAGCGGGTGGTCGGTGTGATCGCCGTGCACACCCATCACCCGAACGCCACGAAGTGACGCACCCACGTCGGTCCCGCACTTGCTCGGAGCGACCCGAGCGACGCTCCGGTAGACGAGGAGCATGACGGACGAGCGCGACGACGACCAGGCAACCGACGGACAGGGACCGGACGACGCACACGTGGTGCCCGAGGGGGTGTCCGAGGCCACGGTCGAGGCCCTCGGCACGCTGTCGGCTGCGCTCGAGGTGCTCGAGCACGCACGGGGCCTGCTCTACGGGTTCCACAGGCTGACCGGGACCGCGGACCTCAACCTCGGCGAGGCCGTCGAGCAGCTCCGGAAGGCGGGGCACACCGAACTGGCCGAGCGAATCGACACCGAGCTCGTCGGCCGCAACGTCATCGACGGACGCTGGACGTTCCAGATCGTCGAGGACTACGACGACAACTACTACGCCCTCGCCAAGGAGCTCGAGCAGACCGCCCGCGACCAGCTCGTCGGCGGCAAGCGCCACCTGTACGAGGCGAGCATGAAGGAGGACCGGCGCACCGCGGGCCGACGTCGCCACGAGGCCAAGCCGGCCGACCTGCGGGACTGAGCCCGGGCCTCCCGTCCGGACGGACCCGGGCCGTGTGATGCACGAAAGCGACAGTCCTCGACGAACGGTTGGTCGAGGACTGTCGCTTTCGCGGAACGGAACGGAACGGGCCGGACGGAACGGGACGGGACGGGACGGAGCGGGCCGGACCGACCCCAGCGCTACCCGACGCCGAGCAGCGCCTCGAGCGGCCCGCGCGCGAAGTACAGCAGGAAGCCCGCGGCGACGACGTAGAGGAGCCACGAGACCTCACGGCCGCGGCCGGACAGCAGCTTGATGAGCACCCAGCTGATGAAGCCCGCGCCGATGCCGTTCGCGATCGAGTAGGTCAGCGGCATCACGACGATCGTCAGGAACGCCGGCAGCGCCGCCCCGAAGTCGGTCCACTCGATGTCCTTCACCTGCGCCACCATGAGCGCACCGACGACGACGAGCCCGGCTGCGGCGACCTCGAGCGGGACGACCTGGGTCAGCGGCGTGAGGAACATCGACGCCAGGAACAGCAGACCCGTCACGACCGACGCCATGCCGGTGCGGGCGCCCTCGCCGATGCCCGACGCCGAGTCGATGAACACCGTGTTCGACGACACCGAGGCGCCACCACCGGCGATGGCACCGGCACCCTCGACGACGAGCGCCGACTTCAGGCGGGGGAAGGTGCCGTCGGGCTTCGCGACGCCGGCGGCCTTGGCGAGACCGGTCATCGTGCCCATGGCGTCGAAGAAGTTCGTGAAGACGAGCGTGAAGACGAGCATCGACGCGGCGACCGGGCCGATGCGGGTGAAGGCACCGAAGACGTCCGCGTGCCCGACGAGCGACAGGTCCGGCAGGGCGAACAGGGCGTTCGGCAGGCCGGGCGCGTTGAGGTTCCACCCGGTGGGGGAGTCGACCGAGGTGGGGACCTTGAAGATCGCCTGCAGGATGATCGCGACGATCGTCGTGCCGACGATGCCGATGAGCAGCGCGCCCTTGACCCGGCGGGCCATCAGCGTGCCGATGACGACGAGGCCGATCAGGAACACGATCGTGGGCAGGGCCCCGACGGAGCCGTCCTCACCGAGCTGCAGCGGCGGCGAGGCGTTCTTCGTGGTGCGGACGAACCCCGAGTCGACCAGACCGATGAACGCGATGAACAGGCCGATACCGACGGTGATCGCGGCCTTGAGCTGCGCGGGCACCGCCGTGAAGATCATCGTCCGGATGCCGGTCAGCGCCAGGATGACGATGACCACGCCGTTGATGACGACGAGGCCCATCGCCTCGGCCCAGGTGACCTGGTGCACGACGCTCACGGCGAGGAACGAGTTGATGCCGAGACCCGCTGCGATGCCGAACGGCAGGTTCGCGACGAGGCCCATCGCGATCGTCATCACACCGGCGACGAGGCCGGTCGCGGCGGCGACCTGGGCGTTCTGCAACCAGCCGCCGAGGACGTCCTGCGGGGCCTGGTCCTGGCTGAACCCACCGAGGATCAGCGGGTTGAGGATGACGATGTAGGCCATCGTCACGAAGGAGACGAGACCACCACGGATCTCACGGGGGATGCTCGACCCGCGTTGCGTGATCGAGAAGAAGCGGTCGAGGCCGGATGCGAAGCGGTTCCGGGGCGGGGTGTCGGTCTGCTGGGCGCTCACCGAACGAGTTTACAGAAGGCTGGGAGTCCGAGCGGCTCGCGTGTCGCTGCGCGGGCACCGGCCTGGAGGCGCGGATCACCGCGCCGGGGGACGGTGCGGCCGACAGGGGGCCGCGTTCTCCGGCCAGTCCACGGTGTTGGATGAGTGCGTGAACGAACGTCTGGACCGCGCGCGGGTCGAAGCCGCCGTGCGTGAGCTCCTCCTCGCCGTCGGCGACGACCCCGACCGCCCCGAGCTCGAACGGACCCCGGCTCGTGTCGCGGACTCGTACGCCGAGTTCTTCGCCGGCATGGGGGTCGACGCCACTGCGATCGCCCGCTCCGGCGCCGTGCCCTCCGAGGACGGCGAGCGCGGGCAGCTCGTGGTGGTCCGGGACGTGCGCTTCCGCTCGATGTGCGAGCACCACCTGCTGCCGTTCATCGGGGTCGCGCACCTCGCCTACGCTCCGGGGGAGCAGCTCATCGGCCTCGGGACCCTGTCCCGCGTGCTCGACGCCGTGGCCTCGCGCCCGCAGCTGCAGGAGCGGCTCGGCGAGCAGGTCGCCGCAGCCGTCGCCGAGGGACTCGACGCGGACGGCGTGCTCGTCGTGCTCGACGCCACGCACCAGTGCGTCACCGCGCGGGGCGAGCGGCAGTCGGGGTCGTCGACGGTGACCGTCGCGGCGACGGGCAGCCTGGCCGACGCGGCCGGACGGGCCGAGGCGATCGCCCTGATCGGTGCCGGTGCCGGCGCCGGCGCCGCCACGGGTGTCGGGACCGACCACGGGGCGGACGCATGACGACCGAGCAGCCGACCACGAGCCTCCGTGCCGCGTCCTCCGCACCGGGTTGGGTGGTGCCCGACCTGCGCGACCCGGTCCGCACCATCGGGCGCCGTACCTTCGACTTCGACCACCGCGTCGCGGTGATGGCGATCGTGAACCGCACCCCGGACTCGTTCCACGACAAGGGTGCGACCTTCGCCCTCGACCGTGCCGTCGAGGCGGCCGTCCGTGCCGCCGACCAGGGTGCCGACTGGGTCGACATCGGCGGGGTGAAGTTCGCCCCGGGGCCGGAGCTGTCCGCGGACGACGAGATCGACCGGGTGCTGCCCGTCGTGTCCCAGCTCGCCGAGCAGTCCGACGTGGTGATCTCGGTCGACACCTTCCGGCCCGAGGTCGCGGCGGCGACGATCGCCGTCGGCGCCAGCGTCGTCAACGACACCACCGGCCTGTCGGACCCGCGGATGGCGTCCGTCGTCGCCGACTCCGACGCGACCATCGTCATCACGCACTCCACTGCACCGCCGCGGCAGCAGCTGCCCGAACCGCCCCGGTACGCGGACATCGGCCGCGAGGTCGTCGACTTCCTGCGCGAGCGGGTCGACCGGGCGCTCGCCGCAGGCATCCCCGAGTCGCGGATCATCGTCGACCCCGGGCACGACCTCAACAAGAACACCGTGCACACGCTCGAGCTGACCCGGCGGCTGCCCGAGGTCGTCGCGCTCGGGTACCCGGTGCTCGCGGCGGTGTCGAACAAGGACTTCGTGGGGGAGTCGCTCGGACGCCCCCGTGGCGAACGGCTGCCGGGGTCGCTCGCTGCGGCCACGGTCAGCGCGATGCTCGGTGCCCGGATCGTCCGGATGCACGACGTCGTCGAGAGCGTCGACGCCATGCGCATGGTCGAGGCGGTCCTCGGCTGGCGCGAACCCGTGGAAGCGAGGCACAACACGTGACCGTCCTGCCCCCGTCCGTCGCGGACCTGTCCGACGACGACCTGCTCGACCTGTACACCGCAGACGTGCCCGAAGGCCCCTGGCTGCGCGTCAACTTCGTCACGACGCTCGACGGCTCGGCGTCCGCGTCGGGTCGCACGGCCTCGCTCGGCGGGGACGACGACCTGCGGATCTTCGACCTGCTCCGCCGGGTCGCCGACGTGGTGCTCGTCGCTGCCGGCACGGTGCGCGACGAGGAGTACGGGCCGATGGTGCTGCACGACGAGGACGTGGCGTGGCGTCGGGCGCACGGGATGTCCGACCACCCGGTGTTCGCGATCGTCACGAACTCGGGGTCGATGGACGCGGGTTCGCGGGTGTTCACCGAGGCACCGGTGCGGCCGATCGTGCTGACGTCGGGGTCCGGTGCCTCGTCCTCGTCGGGGCGGGCGCTCGCGGACGTCGCGGACGTGGTGGAGTGCGGAGACGAGTCCGTCGACGTGGACGCGCTGCGGGCCGCCCTGGCCGACCGGGGGCTCGACCGGATCCACTGCGAGGGCGGGCCGTCGTTCCTCGGAGCGCTGGTCGCCGGCGATGCGGTCGACGAGCTGACGCTGACGGTCGACCCGACGCTCGAGGGCGGGGAGGGACCGCGGATCGCGACCGGGTCCTCGCCGGAGCTGCGGCGGATGCGGCCTGCGCACGTGCTGCTCGGCGACGGAGGCGTGCTGCTGACGAGGTGGGTGCGCGACCGTGACGAACGGTGACGAACACCCGTACTGAAACGTCACATTCCAGTAGGCTCGTGGCATGGTTGCGATCTCCTTCTCCCCGCCCCTGACCGCCCGGCCACTCGTCGCAACGGGAGCCGTCCTCGTCGCCCTCGTCAGCGGCCTCGTGACTGCGCCCGACCCAGCGGCCGCTGCCCCGGGGTCCTCGACGACCTCGACCGAGCGGGGCATCCGGGACCTCGTCGAGCAGGCGCAGTCCTGGGATGCGCTCTCCGACAGCGAGACCACGGCGGCGGTGGCGGTCTGGTCCGGTTCGGGACGGACGTCCTCGAGCGGACTCCCCCTCGACCTCGCACGAGCGCAGGCCTTCGTGACGGTCGACGGGACGGTCCTCCGGCTGCCCTTCGCCGAGGGTGCGGACGTGTTGCCCGAGTCCAGCGTCACGGCCGTCCTCGACGGCGGGCGCGTCAGGACCTGGAGCGAGCTGGTCCTGACGCCGACGACGGCCGACTCGGGTCGCCTGCAGACCTGGATCAACGGGATCGCCGGTCTCGATCGTGACGTCACAGCCCAACCGGCGGCGCGCTCGACCTGGTGGAGCCGGTTCTCGTCGTGCCTGAACAGCGCCGGGGTCGCAGCATGGGCCATCACGGCCCTCACCATCGCGTGTTCTGCAGCGTGCCTGGTCACGGCGGGTGTCGGCTGCATCGCCTGCATCACTGCTGCCGGCGCGGCGACCAGCGGGACGATCTCCTTCTGCGCCGGGAAGGCGAGCCGAGGGTGAATCGCCGATCGACCCGGCGCGGCTCCATCGCCGCTGCCGTGCTCTGTGGTTGCGCTGCGGTCGTCATGGTGAGCGGCCGCATGGTCCCCGCGCTCCGAGAGGTCCCAGCGGTGGTGTGGATCACGACCCTGGCGCTGATCGTCGCTGCGGGTGCGGTGATCATCCGGAACCGGCGATCGGGTGACCGGTAGCGGCTAGGGTCGGACGCGTGATCGACGTCGTGGTGTCCGGGGTGCTGTTCGACATGGACGGGACGCTCGTCGACTCGACCGCCGTGGTCGAGGACGCCTGGAGCCGCTTCGGGTCAGAGCACGGCATCGATCCCGCCGAGATCCTCGGCTTCTCGCACGGCCGCCAGACGATCGACACCGTGCAGCGCTTCCTGCCGCACCTGTCCCCGGACGAGCAGCGGGCCATCGTCGAGACGATGATCGCCGCCGAGATCGGGTACACCGAGGGCATCGTCGAGGTGCCGGGAGCGGCGGCGTTCGTGCGCCGCCTGCTCGACAGTGACGTGCCCGTCGCCCTCGTCACGAGTGCTCCGCGGGCGCTCGCGGTGGAGCGGATGACCGCCGCGGGGGTCCCCGTGCCCGAGGCGCTCGTGCCGTCCGAGGATGCCGAGCGGAGCAAGCCGCACCCCGAGGGCTACCTGCGCGGCGCCGCCCTGCTGGGGGTGCCCGCCGAGCGCTGCCTGGCGTTCGAGGACGCTCCCGCGGGTGTCGAGGCGGCCGTCGCCTCCGGGGCGACGACCGTCGTCGTCGGGGCGCTCGAGGGACCGGTCACCGAGGGCCTGCCGCGCATCGCGGGGTACGACGGCATCGAGGTCGTCCGCGAAGGGTCCGCTTTCCGCATCCGGGGCTGAACGTCGGCTCCGGACTGCGAACGTCCCCAGGGCGAGCGGACGACCGTGGTCGTCGCGCCGGGAGACCCCCGGCAGCGGAAGGAGCGACCATGGCAGCCCTCGACGGTAAGAAGATCCTCGTCATCGCGACGAACTACGGCGTGGAGCAGGACGAGATCGTCGTCCCCACCGACCAGCTCCGCGAGCGCGGTGCCGACGTCACGGTGGCGGCGCAGGAGTCGGGCTCGATCGAGACCCTCGTCGGCGACAAGGACCCGGGCAAGTCGGTGTCCGTCGACACCACCATCGGCAGTGTCAGCGGTGCGGGCGACTACGACGCGCTCGTCGTCCCCGGTGGCACCATCAACGCGGACACCATCCGCCAGGACTCGGACGCGGTCGCGCTCGTGAAGGCGTTCGCCGAGGCGGGCAAGCCGGTCGCTGCGATCTGCCACGGCCCGTGGACGCTCATCGAGGCCGGTGTCCTGCAGGGCAGGACCATCACCTCGTTCCCCTCGCTGCAGACCGACGTGCGCAACGCCGGCGCCGAGTGGGTCGACCAGGAGGTCCAGGTCGACGGTGGTCTGATCACGTCGCGCAACCCGGACGACCTGCCGGCGTTCGTCGACGCGATCGAGCAGGCGCTCACCGCCTGACCCGCTCGCACCACGCAACCTGGGCGGTACGTCGCAGCGCTCCATCGCTGCGAGGTGCCGCCCACGTTGCGTTTCGCGGAACGGGCGGGACGGGCGGAACGGCGTAGACGCCGGGTCCGGTCAGAGCGCGACCGGGCGTGCCGTGCGGAGCACCGCGGGCCCGAGGGCGAGCACGCCGTCGGACTCCGGGTCGCAGCGCACCCCGCCGCGTCCCCGCATCGCCCGGAAGGCACCCGGTACCACCTCGTGGTCCATCCACGCGCACGGGTTCGCCGGCCGGTACCCCCGGAAGCGCACCGGGCCGCCGGACCCCGGGCTCTCGAGCGAGAACGGCTCGCCCCGGAGCGCCTCGACGTCGGCGCCGCGCAGGTACACGTTCCGCCGGGTCGCCGCGGGGTCGATCGCAGCGCCCACCGCTTCGCCCACGGCGTCGAGCCCCTCGAGCCCGATCACGGTCACGGTGGCGTGGACGTGCGCCCGCGCGGCGAAGTAGCGGTCCCCCACGATGCCGAGCCCCGCCCGGAGGTCGATCCGGTCGCGCAGCTCCGGACCCTCGGCGGGCAGCGCACCGTCCGCCGGGCGCCCCTCGTACCGGTGGCGCGGGGAGACGAGCAGCAGCGCGACCTCGACGTCCGTGCGGAAGGGCAGGTCGCCGGGGCCGGCCACGTCGTCGACGGAGGTCACGGGGCCCACGGTAGTCGTGCCTCCCGGCCGGTACCGTGGGATCGGGGCGGGCGCGAGACGCCGACGTGTGTGGGACGCCGGCGTGTGTGCGAGACGCCGGGGTGTGCTCGGGACGCCGCGCGGGCCACGAGACGCCGCCGGATCTCGCGGCGTCTCGATGCGGTCGGCGCGTCTCGATGTGACGCCGTCGCCTCGACGCCCTCGCCAGCCGACGGCCGCCTGCACCGCCCCACTGCCGTGTCCGATTCCCGCCAGCGGCTGTCGGTGGCCCGTGCCAGGCTGACGACGTGACGATCCCACTACCACGCACCGAGCCGCGGCCCGACGGGCCCGACGCGCTGCACGCCGAGCGTCACCGGGCGGTCGCCTCCCGCGACGCCCGGTTCGACGGCCAGTTCGTCACGGCCGTGCACTCCACCGGCATCTACTGCCGTCCGAGCTGCCCCGCCCGGACCCCGCGCGCCGAGGGTGTCACCTTCTACCGCACCAGCGCCGCGGCGCACCTCGCCGGCTTCCGCGCCTGCAAGCGCTGCCTCCCCGAGGCGACGCCGGGCAGCCCGGAGTGGGACCTCCGCGAGGACGTCGCCGGCCGCGCCGTCCGACTCGTCCTCGACGGTGTCGTCGAACGCGAGGGCGTGCCCGGTCTGGCGGCCCGCGTCGGCTACTCGGAGCGGCAGCTCAACCGGATCCTGACCGAGGAGCTCGGGGCCGGGCCGAAGGCCCTCAGCCGGGCGCACCGCGCCCAGACCGCCCGGACGCTGCTGACGTCGTCGGACCTGCCGGTGGCCGACGTGGCCTTCGCATCCGGCTTCACGAGCGTGCGGCAGTTCAACGACACCGTCCGTGAGGTCTTCGCCCTCACCCCCTCCGAGCTCCGAGCGCGCCGGACCGACGGCCCGGCGTCGGCCGACGACGGCTGGCTGCACGTGCACCTCCCAGCCCGCCCGCCGTTCGACCTGCAGGGACTGCTCGACTGGCACGCGCTCCACGCCCTGCCGGGGCTCGAGCACGTCGAGCGGGACGCCTCCGGTCGCGTGACCGCCTACGGCCGCCTCGTCACCCTGCCGGGAGGCCCGGCCCGCTTCACCGCCTCGGCCCCCGCCGTCGACGGGGCCGGCCGGGGCGCGAGGCGCACCGGGGTCGCCCTGCGCGTCCGGCTCACCACGCTCTCCGACCTGCCGACCCTCGTGGCGCGGGTGCGGGCACTGTTCGACCTCGACGCCGACCCCGAGGCGGTCGACGCGGTCCTCGCGGCGGACCCCGTGCTCGCCCCCGCTGTGGAACGGGTCCCGGGCATCCGCCTGCCCGGCGCCGTGGACGCGCACGAGGTCGTCGTCCGGACCCTGATCGGGCAGCAGGTCTCGGTGGTCGCCGCCCGCACCGCGCAGACCCGGCTCGTGGCCGCCCTGGGGGAGCCGGTCGAGCCCGGCCTGGCCGAGGACGGTCTGCTGTTCCCGACCGCGGCGACGATCGCGTCCCGCGGGCACGAGGTCCTCCGGGGCCCAGCGGCGCGCGTGGACACGATCCTGCGCGTCGCAGCGGCGCTCGTCGACGGGTCGCTCGTCGTCGACGCGGGACAGTCCCTCGCGGAGCTGCGCACCGGACTCCTGGCGGTCAAGGGCATCGGGCCGTGGACGGCGGACTACGTCGCCCTCCGGGTCCGACACCATCCGGACGTGTTCCTGCACAGTGACCTCGCGGTGCGGAACGGTGCACAGGAACTCGGTCTGCCCGGTGACGCCCGCGAGCTCTCCCTACGGTCGGAGCGGGTGGCGCCGTGGCGGAGCTACCTGACGATGCACTGCTGGCGTCCGATCGTCGACCGCGCGAGTGCGGCGGCGGAGACGGCAGCGGCGACCCACCAGCAGCAGGAGGAGAGACGATGACCGACCCCACGACGACCGACCCCACGACGACCGGACCAGCGGCGACGTTGCAGACGCTCGACACCCCCGACGGCCCCTTCACGGTGCTCGAGGACGCGGACGGGCACGTGCTCGCATCGGGATGGACCGACGACTCCGCACGGCTGCTCGCACGGCTGGCTGAACGGCACCGCCCCGGTCGACTGACCGACGGTCGGGTGCGGTCGGCCGACGCGGTCGAGGCGTTCTACGCGGGCGAGGTCGAGGCGGCGATGCGGGTGCCGGTCCGTCAGCACGGTACGGAACTCTTCGCCGAGGGGTGGCGCCAGCTCCGCGCGATCCCGGCCGGCACGGTCCTGACGTACACCGAACTCGCGGCGGCGATGGGCCGACCCGAGGCCGTCCGCGCGGCGGCGAGCGTCTGCGCCCGGAACGCCCCGGCGCTGTTCGTGCCCTGTCACCGCGTGCTCCGCTCCGACGGGACGCTCGGCGGCTTCGCGTGGGGGCTCGACGTGAAGCGGTCCCTGCTCGAGCGCGAGTCGGTCGGCGTGACCGCACTCGTCTGATCCGGCGGGCCGCGCTCGCGGGGCGACCAGCAGCGCTCGCTGAGGGAGCCGTCCGAGCAGAGTGCACAGGGAACGTGGAGCGCTCCCCCTGGTTGCGGGTGGTGACGCTCACGGCCCGGACTGTCATGCTCTGGGTACCGACCCGCACGGTCCATCCGCAGGACCCGACGCAGCGCCGTCGCACACCTCGGAAGGACCCATGCCCGCCGACCAGCACGCCCCGCCCGGACAGCCCCAGCGGGACCCCGGACACCTCGACCGCACCGTCGTGTCGGCCGACGGCACGGCGCTGGCGGTCGCAGAGAGCGGCTCCGGGCCCGCCCTGGTGCTGGTCGGCGGCGCGTGGGACCACCACGGCAGCCCGGCGACCGACCGGATCGTCGCGGCACTCCGCGACCGCTACCGCGTCGTCACCTACGACCGGCGCGGCCGGGGTGCGAGCGGGGACACGGCGCCGTGGTCGGTCGAGCGCGAGGTCGAGGACCTGGCGGCGGTCGCGGCATCGGTCGGCGGTCCGGTCGATGCCGTGGGGTGGTGCGTCGGTGCCGGCGTGGTGTTGCGGGGCCTGGCAGCGGGCGTGCCGTTCGGGCGTGCGGTGCTCTGGGAGCCGCCCTACCGCGCCTCGGTCGACCCGCAGGGCGACGACGTGCTGTTCGCGGACTTCCTCGACGGGCACGTCGCCGCCGGACGGCGGGCGCAGGCGGTGCGGGCGTTCCTGTCCCGCGTGCTCGGCGTCCCGATCCCGCACATCACCGCCGCCCGTCTGAAGCCCGGGCTCTGGCGGTCGCTCCTGGCCGACGCGCACGTGCTCTCCCGCGACGTCCGGGTGTTGAACGGGCTCTCCGTCCCCGAGCGGGTCGCGGCGTCGGTCGGGGTGCCGGTGCTCGTGGCCTCGGGTGACGGCGGCCCCGAGTGGATGCGCCAGGCCTCGGTCGCGCTGGCCGAGGCGGTCCCCGGCTCCCGGCACCTCGTCGTTCCCGGCCAGGGTCACGTGCCGGAGCCGGGGGTGCTCCGACACCTGGTCGACCGGTTCGTCGGGATGCCGACGGAGGGCTGACCACCCCGGCCAGCGGGGATCCGCTCGCGGGCGGGGCACGGCAGTCGGCCCGGTCGACTCGGACGGGCAGGCCGCGCGGGTGCGAGAGGATGGGGTCGTGACTGCTCCCCGCCTCGGCCTGCTGCTCGACGTCGACGGGCCCATCGCCAGCCCGGTGACCCGCACGATCGCGATCCCGTCGATCGTGACCGACCTCGTCGCGCTCGCCGCCGAGGGCGTCCCGATCGTCTTCAACACGGGCCGCAGCGACGCGTTCATCCGCGAACAGGTGGTCGGTCCGTTGATCGCCGGCGGGCTCGCAGAGGGCGGCCGGGTCCACGCGGTGTGCGAGAAGGGCGCGGTCTGGTGCTCGATCGGTCCGCAGCACGAGGGTGGGATGAGCGACCTGGTCATCGCCGAGGACCTCGCGCTCCCGCGGGACTTCGCCGACGAGATGCGCGACCTGGTCCGTGACGAGTACGCCGACCTGGTGTTCTTCGACGAGACGAAGCACGCGATGGTGTCGATCGAGCAGCGCGTCGACGTACCGAACGCCGCTTACCTCGCCCGCCAGGCCGAGTTCGACGCGAAGGCGGTGGCGGCGCTCGAGCGGCGCGGGCTCGGTGTCCGCCGGCTCGACGACGTCCGCCCCGACGCCGACGGCGCCGTGCAGTGGCGCGTCGACCCGACGATCATCTCCACCGACGTGGAGTCCGACCGGTCCGGCAAGGACATGGGTGCCGAGCGCGCCCTCGAGCTGCTCGCGCAGGACGGCGAGCTGCCGGTGACGTGGCGGACCGTCGGCGACTCGCGGAGCGACTACGCGATGGCGGACTGGCTGCACGCGAACGGACACGACGTCGCACACGTGGACGTCCGGCCGGCCGACGGGGTCCCGGAGACGCCGTACCCGGTGCTCACCGCCCCCGACGGGGTCATCCACGACGAGGCGGGCGCGCGCTTCCTGGCCGACTGGCGTCGCGGGGCCTGACCGGCACCGCAGCGCGGGACGCCGGCGTCGGCACCAGACGCCCTGCGCGCCACGAGACGGTCCCGGATCCGGCGGCGTCTCGCTGTGTCGGCGGTGTCTCGCCGCGACGCCGTCGTCTCGCGACGCGCGGGGCGGACCCCAGCCGCGCCTCCCGTCCGGACGGCTGGTGGTTCCGGCCCGAGACCGGGTCCACACCGTTTGCGAGCCGGGGTGGTACACCAGTACCCTTCCGGGGTCCACCGCCAGCCGTTTGACGGGAACCCCCATGGCATCACCGCTCCGCATCAAGTCGATCGAGGCCTCCCTCGCCGACTCCGAGGAGAAGGGCCGCTCGCTCAAGCGGTCGCTCAAGACGTTCGACATCGCCGCGATGGGCATCGCGGTCGCCGTCGGCGCCGGCATCTTCTCGGTCGGCGCGAACGCCGCCGCGAACTTCGCCGGACCGAGCGTCATCATCTCGTTCCTGCTCGCTGCCGTCACCTGCGGTCTCGCGATCATGTGCTACGCCGAGTTCGCCTCGACGATCCCGGTCGCCGGCTCCGCGTACACCTTCACGTACGCCACGATGGGCGAGCTGCTCGCGTGGATCGTCGGCTGGGACCTCATCCTCGAGACCCTGACCGCGAGCGCCGTCATCGCGAAGTACTGGGGCATCTACCTGAGCACCGCGTTCGGGGTCTTCGGCATCGACCTGCCCGACACGATCCAGCTCGGCCCGATCGGCTTCACGTGGGGCCCGGTCCTCATCGTCGGCGTCTTCACGCTGCTGCTCGCGTTCGGGACGCGTCTGTCGTCGCGGGTCTCGGCCGTCATCACGGTCATCAAGGTCGCGATCGTCGTCTTCGTCATCGTCGCCGGTGCGTTCTTCGTCAAGGCCGCGAACTTCGCGCCGTTCGTCCCGCCGGCGGAGCCGTCCAAGGGTGCCGAGGGCGGCGTCCTGACCCAGTCGCTCGTCTCGTTCGTCACCGGTCAGGCACCCGCGCAGTACGGCGTGTTCGGTCTGCTCGCCGCGGCCTCGCTCGTGTTCTTCGCGTTCATCGGCTTCGACGTCGTCGCGACGAGCGCCGAGGAGACCGAGAACCCGCAGAAGACCCTGCCCCGAGGCATCTTCATCGGGCTCGGCATCGTCACGCTGCTCTACGTCGGCGTCAGCATCGTCATCACCGGCATGGTGTCCTACCAGCGCCTCGCCGACGAGGAAGCACCGTCCCTCGCCTCGGCCTTCGACATCGTCGGCCTGCCGTGGGCCGCGGGCATCATCGCCATCGGCTCGCTCATCGGCCTGACGACGGTCGTCATGGTCCTGCTGCTCGGCCTGTCGCGCATCGTGTTCTCGATGAGCCGCGACGGTCTGCTGCCCCGCTGGTTCTCGAAGACGAACCCGAAGACGCAGACGCCCGTCCGGGTGCAGGTCGTCGCCGGCGTCGTCGTGGCATTCATCGCCGGGTTCACCGCGGTCGAGCGCCTCGAGGGCATGATCAACATCGGGACGCTCTCCGCCTTCGTGCTCGTGTCGATCGGCATCGTGGTGCTGCGCAAGACCCGTCCGGACGCACCCCGGGCCTTCCGGGTGCCGTGGGTGCCGGTGCTGCCGATCCTCTCGGCGGTGCTGTGCTTCTGGCTCATGCTCAACCTCGAGGTCGAGACCTGGCTGCGCTTCATCGCGTGGCTGGCGATCGGGTTCGCGATCTACTTCGGCTACAGCCGTCGGCACAGCCGGGTGGGCAAGGGCCTGCAGTAGCGGTACCCGTCTCCCGCGGAACCAGGTTCCGGACACGGCACCACGATCTTCCGTGGTGCTGTGTCCGTTCCACGGTGCAGTATCGCCGTCGTGCCGTCGCGCGCCTACGCGCCGACGGCGAGCGCGACGCCGAACGACAGCATCACGACGGCGACGAGCCCGTCGAAGACCCGCCAGGTGAGCGGCTTCGCGAACAGTGGACGGAGCAGTCGTCCGCCGAACCCGAGCGCGCCGAACCACAGGCAGCTCGCGGCGACGGCCCCCACGGTCCACCACCAGCGGTCGTCGACGCCCTGCTGGTTCGCCACCGAGCCGAGGAACACGAGCGTGTCGAGGTACACGTGCGGGTTCGCCCACGTGAAGACGAGCATGGTCGCGACCGCCGCACCCAGCGTCGGGACCGCGCGTGCTGCGGCGGCGGTCCGGCTCACGGGAGCCGAGCTCCGGCCGGGAGGCTCCTCCGCACCCCGCCCCGCCGCTCCGGCGGTCCCGTGCGCGGCTCTCGCCCGGGCGACCGTCGTCCGCGCAGCGACCGTCGGCACCGCCACCCCGTCGTCCGCAGCCTCTTGCTCGACCGCCATCGCCTGCCCGGTGGGACGCAACGCCCGTCTGGCCGCGAGCACCCCGTACACGACGAGGAACGCCGCGCCGACGAACCGCACCACCACGAGCGCGACGGGGAACCGTTCGATCACCACACCGACGCCGAGGACCCCGGCGATGATGAGCACCGCGTCGGACACGGCACAGACGGCGACCGCGGCGGCGACGACGCGCACGGGAGCGCTGACGGCGAGCCGGAGCAGGTACGCGTTCTGCACACCGATCGCGACGATCAGGGCCAGGCCGGTGCCGAGGCCGGCGAGCAGGGGGACGAGTGCGGTCACGACCCCGACGCTAGGAGCGCCCGGCGCTTCAGTCCAGCTCACGTTCCTGCAGCGCCGTAAGCTCCCCTGCATGCTCCGTCTCCAGCGCGACCACCTCGAGACACTCCTCGCCGCGGTCGACCACGGCACGCTCGACGCCGCGGCCCGCGCCCTCGCGATCACGCCGTCGGCCGTGTCGCAGCGGATCAAGGCGATGGAGCAGCAGCTCGGTCGGGTGCTGCTCCAGCGCACGACCCCGGTCGTGCCCACCGCCGACGGCGAGGTCGTCCTCCGGCACGCACGCCAGGCCCGGCTGCTCGAGGACGAGACCGCCAGGGCGCTCGGCGCGGTCGGCGACGTCGACGGTCCGGCCGTGCCGTCGATCCCGCTCGCCGTCAACGCGGACACGCTCGGCACCTGGTTCCTCGATGCCCTCGCCCTCGTGTGGGTCGACACCGAGGTCGTGTTCGACCTGCACCGCGAGGACCAGGACCGCACCGCTGAACTCCTGCGCGCCGGCACGGTGATGGCCGCGGTCACCGCCGAGGCCGACCCGGTGCAGGGCTGCTCGTCGGTGCCGCTCGGCGTCGACCGCTACCGGGCCGTGGCGTCGCCCGCGTTCGTCGACCGGTACCTCGCCGGAGCGGTGTCCGAGAGGCAGATGACGACGCGGCTGGACGCCGTCCCGCTGGTCGACTACGACCGCGACGACGACCTGCAGCAGGGGTACCTCCGCCGGGTCCTCGGGCACGCCCCGCGTGGGCCGCGGCACTTCGTCCCGACCTCGGCGGACTTCGCACGCGCGGTGTCGCTCGGCTTCGGGTGGGGGATGCTGCCGGAGGCCCAGTGCCTCGACGGCCTGCGCAGCGGTGCGCTCGTCGAACTCACGCCGGGGCGACGGGCCGACGTGGCGCTGTGGTGGCAGCGGTGGAACCTGGCGTCACCCCTGCTCGAGCGCGTGACCGAGGCCGTGCGGACGACCGCGCGCGAGCGGCTGCACCAGCCGGGCTGAACGCCGGAGCGGCGGACGGCCACGGTTCCGGGCGCACCCGGAGCCTCCGGCGGTTGCGGGTCAGACGGTCGCCCGCCAGCGCAGCCCGTCGACGAGCACCCCGACCAGCTGCTGGCTCTGCTCGGTCGTCGGCGCCCCGTGGCACAGGTCCGCGACCGCGCGGAGCAGCTGCGTGGCGTCGAGGTCGCTGCGGATCGTCCCCGCGGCCGAGGCGGCGTCGAGCAGCCCGGTCAGCGCGCCGCCGAGCCGGCCGATGAACCACGGGTGCAGTCCCTCGAACGCCGGGTCGCCGGACTGCAGTGCGGCGGCCAGGCCACGCTTCGTGGCGACGAACCCCGTGAACCGCTGGAGCCAGCGTGCGAGGGCCTCGTCGGGAGCGTGGTGGGCGGCGAGCTCCGCGGCGGCGTCCGCACACTCCTCGACGGCCTGCTGGAACACCGCGACCACGAGGTCGGAGCGCTGCGGGAAGTGCCGGTACAGCGTGCCGACGCCGACACCGGCGCGATCGGCGACCACCTTGGCGGGAGCGTCCACGCCGTGGTCGGCGAAGACCTGCCGAGCGGCGTCGACGAGGGCGTCGAGGTTGCGGCGGGCGTCGGCGCGCACGGTGTCTCCGCTCGGGGTCGCGAGATGGGCTTGCAGAAACGGAAAGCCGTTCCGTATGCTTCCGGAAGAGCGTTCCGCTTCACGTCAGCCTACGACAGCCGGTACCGGAGCGCCACCGACAGGAGGCACCACCATGCAGTACCGCACCCTCGGCCGCACCGGCATCCAGGTCAGCCCCTTCGCGCTCGGCGCCATGATGCTCGGCACCGACGGCCGCATCGGCAACGGCGACGAGCAGGACTCGATCCGCATCGTCCACCGTGCGCTCGACGCCGGCATCAACCTCGTCGACACCGCGGACCGCTACTCGCAGGGCGGGTCCGAGGTGCTCGTCGGGAAGGCGATCAAGGGGCGGCGCGACGACGTCGTCCTCGCCACCAAGTTCAACGGCCCGATGGGCGACGACCCGAACCGGCGCGGGAACTCCCGTCGGTGGATCACCACGGCAGTCGAGGACTCGCTCCGCCGCCTGCAGACGGACCACATCGACCTGTACCAGGCGCACCGCCCCGACGACACGGTCGACCTCGAGGAGACCCTGTCCGCCCTGACCGACCTCGTCCGGAGCGGCAAGGTCCGCGCCATCGGGTCCTCGGACTTCCCGGCCTCGATGCAGGTCGAGGCGCAGTGGACGTCCGAGCGCCGCGGGCTCGAGCGCTTCCGCTCCGAGCAGCCGACCTACTCGATCCTCAGCCGGGGCATCGAGCGCGAGGTCCTGCCGGTCGCCCAGCGGTACGGCATGGGCGCACTCGTGTGGAGCCCCCTCGCGGGCGGCATGCTGACCGGGCGCTTCCGTCGTGGCCAGCAGAACGACCTGTCGCGGGCGGGCATGTTCCGCCACGACCAGGACGACCGGCGGATCGACGCGGTGGAGCAGGTCGTCGCCCTCGCCGAGGAGACCGGCATCCCCACGACCCACCTCGCCCTCGCGTTCGCCATCGCGCACCCGGGCGTCACCAGCGCCCTGATCGGACCGCGGTCGGTGGAACAGCTCGACGACCTGCTGGCCGCGGCCGACGTCGCGCTCTCCGACGAGGTGCTCGACCGGATCGACGCGATCGTGCCGCCGGGCACCGACGTCACCCGGCTCGACCAGCAGTACCAGCCGCCCGCGCTCCTGCGACCCGAGCTCCGTCGTCGCCCCGTCGCCGAGCGTTCCGCCGCCTGACCTCCTGCCCGCGGAACGCCCGTCCCGCGGAACCGGAACCGGAATCGGAACCAGGACCAGGACCAGAACCGGAAGTGGACCGGCCCACCCGCATCCCGCACCGCGGCGTTGCGGGAAACCGCAAGAAGCGGCGGGGTCCTGCGCGATTCACAGGACGGACACACGAGCGAGCAGAGCGGGTCGTAGTGTCGCAGACGACCGACGGCACGGGCCGTCGCCGCACGACCGCTCTCGACACACCGAACACCGCGACCGCACCCTCGGTTGCGACCTCCCGGCAGAGGATCCCTGGTCCCCCGCCGAGCCGGACCCCGAAGGATCCGGACCCATGTCGCCACAGTCGCCGACGCCCGTCTCTCGACCCGTCGGCGTCCATGCCTGCGGGCCGTGAGTCTCTCCCGACCCGACAGGAGACCCTCATGTCCGCACCCACGGACGTCCGTCGCTCGCGCCCGGACGCCAGTGCTCCGCAGTACCACCGGAGCGCTCCACCGCAGTCACCCGACGTGGCGCAGCTCGTCCAGCAGCCGCTCCAGCAGCCGTTCCCGCAGCAGCTCCCGCAGCCGCTCACCCCGCGGGACCGCGAGCGTGCCCGCCGTCGTCGGCCGACCGAGCAGGTCCCGCACGTGCGGCCCCGTTCCGAGAGCCGCGCGCACAGCCCGGTCATGGTGCTCATCGTGCTCGTCGCGACCCTCGGCGTGATGGCCTACGCGGTGTTCCTCCTCGACCCGGCGAACCGCGGCGACTTCCTGCCCTACGGCCTGGTGATCGTCGCGGAGAGCGTGCTCGTCGGCCAGGCGCTGCTGTCGATGTGGACGATCCTGTCCGGTGGTGCCGACCCGCGGGACTTCGCGTTCCACCACACGCAGGACACGCTGTTCGACCGGGACACGATCGAGCGCGACGGCCTCACCGACCAGCCGCACCGCTGGCCGATGCACGTGCGCGGACGCCGGGTGGTGGTCGACGTGTTCATCACGGTCTACGGCGAGGAGCTGTCCAAGATCGCCGCGACCGTCCGCGCCGCGGTGGCGATGCGCGGCGAGCACCGCACTTGGGTGCTCGACGACGGTCGGAGCGACGAGGTGCAGGCGCTCGCCGCCCAGCTCGGCGCACGGTACGTCCGTCGCCTGTCGTCGCACGGCGCCAAGGCCGGGAACATCAACCACGCGCTCACCCTGGCCAAGGGCGACTACTACGCCGTGTTCGACGCCGACTTCGTCCCCGAGCCGGAGTTCCTGTTCGAGACCGTGCCGTTCTTCGCGGACGACACGATCGCGTTCGTGCAGACGCCGCAGACGTACGGCAACCTGCACAACCTGGTGTCGCGCGGCGCCGGCTACATGCAGACGGTGTTCTACAAGTTCATCCAGCCCGGCCGGAACCGCTTCAACGCGGCGTTCTGCGTCGGCACGAACGTCATCTTCCGCCGCAGCGCGATCGACGACGTCGGCGGCATGCACACGGACTCGAAGTCCGAGGACGTCTGGACCAGCCTGATGCTGCACGAGCGCGGGTGGAAGTCGGTGTTCATCCCGATGACCCTGGCCGTCGGCGACGCCCCGGAGACCATCGAGGGCTTCACGAAGCAGCAGCTGCGCTGGGCGACCGGCGGGTTCGAGATCCTGCTGACGCACTTCCCGTTCAACCCGAAGCACCGCCTGACGATGGACCAGCGCCTGCAGTACCTCGTCACCGCGAGCTTCTACCTGACGGGCATCGTCCCCGGCCTGCTGCTCCTGGTGCCCCCGCTCGAGATCTTCTTCGACCTGCGCCCGATGAACCTGTCGATCGGTGCCGGCGAGTGGGTGCTGTTCTACCTCGGCTTCTACCTCATGCAGGTCGTCCTGGCCTTCTACGCCCTCGGCTCGTTCCGCTACGAGACGCTCCTGCTCGCCGCCGTGTCGTTCCCGATCTACGCGAGCGCGCTCTGGAACGTCCTGTGCGGCAAGGAGCAGGCCTGGCACGTCACCGGTGCGGACCGCGGCAGGACGCCGTCGCCGTTCAACTTCATCGTCCCGCAGGTGCTCGTCTTCGTGTTCCTCGCCCTGACGAGCGTCGTCGCGGTCTGGCGGGACACCGGCAACGGCCAGTTCACCCTCGCGACGGCCTGGAACATCACGAACACCCTGGTGTTCGCCGCGTTCATCGTGGCGGCCTTCCGCGAGCAGGCCCGGAACCGCGTCGCCGACCGCCAGCGCGGCCGCGTCGAGCCGGTCCGTCCGGCCGTGCTGCTCGCGCAGGCGCCCGCCAGCCCCGTCCGGACGACCGTCGTCCGACCCGACACCCTCGAACCCCAGCGCGCCGCGATCGCCGGCGTCGCGATGCAGATGCAGGACGGACCCCGCGCATGACCTGGACCAACCGACTCCGACTGTTCGGCGGCCTCGTCGTCGTCCTGGTGATCGTCGCCGCGTGCACGCTCGTCTTCAACCAGCGGCAGAGCGCCGTGGCCAGCACCTCGGCCGCGATCGCCGCGCAGGAGTACGCCGTGGGCACCGACTACGGCGGCACCGTCACCGAGGAGTACGTCCAGGAGGGCGACTCCGTGGAGAAGGGCGAGAAGCTCCTGCAGGTGCAGAGCCTGCAGCTCGCTCAGGACATCCGCAAGGGCGTCGTCGGCGCCGACACGCAGACGAGCGCGTACGACATCGGCGAGGACGGGTTCATCACGTTCAAGGCCGAGGTGTCCGGCACCGTCGCCAAGATCGACGTGAAGACCGGCGGGTACGTGCAGGCGGGCTCCGAGCTCGGCACGATCCACAAGGCGGACAGCCTCTTCGTCACCTCGAACTTCACCGTGACGCCCCGCGACTACGGCCGGATCCAGAACGGCGCCGAGGTCGAGCTCCGCCTGCCCGACGACCGCACCATCACCGGCACCGTGAAGAACGTGAGCGTGGAGACGAACGACGCCGGTCGGGCGAAGACCACCGTCGACGTCGAGAGCCCCGAGCTGTCGGCCTCGCCGTCCACGGGCATCACGAGCCCCGGGACGCCGGTCGACGCGACCCTGCACCTGCGCGACGACGGCACGCTGGCGGGCGTCACCGACGCCGTCCGCGACTTCTCGCGCCAGATCGGGCTCTAGGCGGTGCGGCACCACCTGCACCGCGGCGGCCGCCCTGCGGGCGCACACCGGGCCTCCCGACCGGCGCTCCTGGTCGTCCCCCTGGTGACGGCCGTCGCCCTGCTGCTGAGCGCGTGCACCGGGACGGGAGGCACGGACCGCCCGACCCCGTCGGCCACCGCGACCGACTCGGCGGCCCAGGCGCGCGCGGTCGCCGCTTTGGGCGACATCGCGTCGTCCACGGTCGGCACGATGCGTCTGGCCGAGGGGCTCCTGCCGCCGACGAACCGCTGGTTCTCCGGCCTGGTGTTCGGGGACGCCCCGCAGCCGGTGTTCCCGACGCCGATCTCGTGGCAGGTCACCTCCGACGGCTTCGCGGCCGGGCTGCCGGACGTGACCGCGACCGAGAAGACGATCGCCGGCGGCGCCGTGCCCCAGGTCGGCTTCGACCTCGGGGCGACGGACACGCTCGTGTCCGCGTACGACGCGGTCTCGGTGACCGTCGAGCACCGCGACGGCGACACGGTGCTCGGGCACTCGGTCGTCGCCGAGGGCTCGCCCCTGGTGACCTACACGGCCGACCGCGACCAGACGATGACCGGTACCTCGCCGCTCGACCGGACCGGCGACGACACGGCGACGATGTCGGGCGGCGGGCGCACCTGGCAGGTCGTCGTGCGCGACGGCTCCGTCTCCGCGTCGGGCGTGACCCTGCGCCGCGGCGGGTCGGTGGTGCTCGTGCCGACGCCGGACGGAGCGTCGTCGTCGCAGGTCGCCCGGCTCGTCGATGCCGCACGGCCGCTGTCCGGCACGTCCCTGGAGCGCAGCGCGTCCCGCGGTTCCCAGCGCACCACGCTGTCGTACGACTTCGACGGCGGTGCCGGTGTGCTCGTCCCGCAGCCCGGTCAGGGCACCGAGGGACTGACGTGCACCGACCTGCGCGTCGCGACCATCGCGGGGCCGGCGCCGGTGTGCACCGGGACGGCGCTGCGCTACGCCGTCGACACGGTGCAGCCGTCCGACCGGCTCGACCTGTCCGGCCTGACCGACGGCCAGCGGGACACCCTGGCGGCGCAGGTGCGGCAGGACGCGTCGAAGGTCGACGCATCGTCGTACGCCGCAGACTCGTACGGCGGCGGGAAGGACCTGTACCGCGTCGCGACGCTCTACCGGCTCGCCGTCGCACTCGGCCTGGACGACCAGGCCGCGGCGCTGAAGACATCCGTCGCCGCCGAGCTCGACCAGTGGCTCGACCCCGCCGGGTGCGGTGGTCGCACGGCACGGTGCTTCGCGTACGACCCCGAGGTGCACGGCCTCGTCGGGCAGCAGGCGTCGTTCGGCTCCGACGAGTTCAACGACCACCACTTCCACTACGGCTACGTGCTGTCCGCCGCCGCGATGGTGGCCGACGGTGACGCCTCCCTCGTGCAGAAGTGGCGCACCGTCGCGGACTTCGTCGCGGCGGACATCGCCTCGCCGACCGCGACGGAGTCCTTCCCGGCGCTCCGCGTCTACGACCCGTACGCGCAGCACTCGTGGGCGTCCGGCTACTCGCCCTTCGCCGACGGCAACAACCAGGAGTCGTCGTCCGAGGCGGTGTCCGCGTGGAACGGCGTCGCACGCTGGGGTGCCGTGTCCGGGTCGTCGACGCTCGAGTCGACCGGCACGTGGCTGCTGTCGAACGAGGCCGCCTCGGCGCAGCGCGACGTGCTCGACCCCGATCTGTCCGCGTTCCCGGGCTTCACGCACCGGATCGTCTCCCTGAACTGGGGCGGCAAGCGCGACCACGCCACGTGGTTCAGCGCGGCTGCAGCGGCCCCCGCGGGCATCGAGCTCATCCCGATGCCGGCGATGGCGGGCGAGTACGTCGACGCGGGCGGGCGGCAGCAGATCCAGCGGGTGCTCGACGAGGCCGTGCCGGACGGCCGGTACGACGTGCAGTTCGGCGACTACCTGCTCATGTACCGCGCGCTCGGCGGGGAGTCCGACGCCGCGGCGGCACTCCGCGACGCCGAGCGGCTGCCGGACGCGGTGATCGACTCGGCGAACACGCGGTCGTACCTGCTCGCGTGGGTCATGACGCGGGACCGGTCGTAGCGACAGGTCCTCGCACGCCGACCCGACGGGCGGCACGGCGGTCCCCCGACCGCGGTGCCGCCCGTCGTTCGCTTCCCGGACGCTCTGGGGTCCTGCACGGGGACCGCGGCCTACCGTCCACGGCATGACCACGCGAGCCAAGACCGCCACCGCGCTGCTCGGCGCTGCCACCCTCGCCCTGCTCCTGACGGCGTGCGACCCGGGCGGCGCCCAGAACATCGACCCGGTCGGCAAGGTCCCGGGGGACGAGCAGAAGTCGCAGTCCGCGGAGTGCGCCGTCGCCTCGAGCAACGCCGTCGACGCGATCGGCACGGCCGTCGGCCCGCACGACACCACGGACTTCGCCAACGTCGCCGAGGGTGACGGCGGCTGGTACCTCGCCGCGTCGATCGTGCCGTCGGACAGCAAGGACGCCAACGACGACGAGCTGACCATCTGGGCGACGGAGACCGACCCGACCTCGCAGGACTGGGACGGGACGATCTACGCCGTGAACCAGACCGCGAAGGACGCGACCTCGGACGAGTCGCAGTCGGCATCGCCGGCGCCGAGCGCGTTCAGTGCGGACTCCGACGCCGCGAAGCGCGCCGAGAGCTGCGCCGTCGAGGCAGCCGACCGCTGATCCCCGGCTCGACCCGGACGGGGCGCTCCGCTGGACTCCGGCCGGGCGCGGCGCGGCCGGAGGCGGCGAACAGGCGCCGCGCCGTGCAGTGCCGCGCGGCCGGCTCGGACCGGTCGGCTCAGGTCTGGCAGCGCGGACACCAGTAGGTGTCCCGCAGCGTGAGCTCCGAGTCGCCGAGTTCGCCCCACCGCACGGGCGTCCCGCACCGCAGACAGGGCTTGCCCGCGCGGCCGTACACCCAGAAGCGGCGTCCGGGCCGGTCGACCCCGGTCGTGACCCGGTTGCTGCGGTCGCGGTTCATCGTGATGAGCCGGTGCGCCAGCGCGATCGCCCGCGCCGGGTCCGCCACCTGCCCCACGGGCCGCGTGGGCAGCACGCCGCGCAGGAAGCAGAGCTCGTTCCGGTACACGTTGCCGAGGCCGGCCAGCACCCGCTGGTCGAGCAGCGCGAGGCCGATCGGCCGCTCCGGGTCGGACGTCAGGTTCTCCAGCGCACGGTCGGCGTCCCAGTCGGGGCCGAGCAGGTCCGGACCGAGGTGCCCGACGACCTCGGACTCCTGGTCGCGCGGCACGACCTCGAGCACGCCCAACGTGAACCCGACGGTCGAGACGTCCGCGGCGTCGAGCACCACGCGGGCCTGGTGTGCCGGTCGTCGCCACCGCTCGCCGGGTGCGTAGACGTCCCAGCGGCCCTCCATCTTCAGGTGCGAGTGCACGGTCAGGTCGCCGATGCGGTGCAGCAGGTGCTTGCCGCGCGGCACGACCTCGTCGACGGTCCGTCCGACCAGGTCGAGGGTCGCGAACGCGGGGACCCGGAAGTCCGAGCGGGTCAGGACCTTGCCCGCGAGCGCGGTGTGCAGGCGGCGGGCGGCGCGGAAGACGGTGTCACCTTCGGGCACGGTCCACCTCCGCTCTCGCCGTCCGGACCATGCGTGCCGACTCCGCCGTGTCGGCCTCTGCTCGGTCGGGTCCGGCTCGGCCGGGCCCGGCTCGGTGGGGTCGGGCTCGGTCGGGTCGGGCTCGGCCGGGTCCGGCTCGGTCGGGCCCCGGCCCGGAGGCCCTGGTCGCCTCAGACACGCAGCCGCAGCCCCTGCGGGGTCGCCGTGAACCCCGCCTCGCGCAACGCCGAACCCAGCTGCGTCTCGAGCACGAAGTCGCCGTCCACCCGCTCCACCGAGAGCTTGCGCAGCCCGCTCCGCACGGTGGCGGCGATGGACCGCGCCGCGACCGCGAGGTCAGCCGGGTCGTCGGTGAAGGTCAGGACGGACTTGCCGCCGCGCTCCACGTAGACCGCGAGGCGCCCGTCGACGGTGGTCACCAGGGCGCCGGCCTTGCGTCCCGGGCGGTGGCCGCGGCCGGTCGTGGCCGTCGAGCGGGTGGGCGCGGGTGCCGCTGCACCACGAACTCCGGTCGGGGCGCCGGCGTCCGACCCGGCAGCGGCGGCAGCGGGGTCGGCGTCCGCGTCCGCCGGCGCGTCGTCGGAGGGCCACGGCAGCGCCGCGCCGTACGGGTTCGCCGGGTCCGTCGCCGCCAGGGTGAGTGCCTGGCGCTCGCGGTCCGGGTCGGCTCGTTCGTCGTCGTCGAGGTCGCGGGCGTACGTCCGGAGCCGGTCGACGGTGGGGCTCGTCGCGAACTGCGCCGCCCCGAGGCCCTCGACGAAGTACCCTCGGCGCGCACGACCGGACTCCTCGAACCGGCTGAGCACGCGGTAGACACCGGCGAACCCGCCGCGGACGCCCTCGACCTGCACGGCGCCGCGGGTCACGACCCCGTACCGCTCGAGCAGCTGCTCCGCGGTGGCGGCCGCACGCAGCGTCGAGTCGGACTCGGCGAGCGGCAGGATCGACCACCGACCGCCGACCGACGGCGGGCCGGACTGCGACGGCAGCGTCGGCCGTCGCCGCCCGCGGTAGGCGCGGGCTCGGGGCGCGCTCGTCGACCTCGCCTTGCCCCCGAGCATCGCCCGGAGCGGTGCGAAGGTGTCGTTCGTGATCTGTCCCGCCCAGACCAGGTCCCACAGCGCGGTCGTCAGGGCCTGGTCGTCGGTGCTGCCGACCGCCTGGCCGAGCTGCCGGAAGAAGTAGGCGCCGCCGCCGGCCAGGGCCCCGAGCACGTCGCGCTGCAGCTCGGTGGTCTCGCCGCCGTCCGGTTCCGCCAGGGTCGTCGACGCAGTCTCGGCGAGGTGCAGGCGCACCCACCCGTCGTTCCCGGGCAGGGTGCCTCCGCCGGACCAGAGGACCTCGCCGGTGGCGGTCAGCTCGTCGAGCATGCTCGTGGAGTAGTCGGTGACGCGGGACGGCAGCACCAGGGTCTCCCACGCGCTCGCGGGCAGGGCGACCCCGGCCAGCTGGTCGATGACCTGCAGCACGCCGTCCACGCCCCGGAGTCCGCCGCGGGTCCCCGGTGCCTGGACGTGCTGCCACGCGGGCAGGAACCGGGCCAGGGTGTCCGGCGAGACCGGCTCGACCTCGTGCCGGAGCGCTGCGAGCGACTTCGTGCGGATGCGGCGGAGCACCTCGGCGTCACACCACTCGGCGCCCTGGCGGTCCGGGCGGAACTCGCCCTCGACCACCCGGCGGTCGGCGACCAGTCGGCGCAGGGTGTCCTGCACGACGGCGATGCCGAGCCCGAGCCGAATGGCTGCCTCCTGCGCGGAGAACGGCCCGTGGGACCGGGCGTACCGGCCGACCAGGTCGCCGAGCGGGTCCGCGACGGGTTCGACGAAGGCGGTCGGCACGCCGATCGGCAGCGGGACGCCCAGGGCGTCGCGCAGGCGGGAGGCGTCCTCGATCACGGACCAGCGCGTCGTGCCGCCCTGCGAGAAGGAGAGCACGCGGCGGTCGCGCTCGAGCGTCTCGAGCGCGGTGCGGACCGTGGCGGCCGCGCCGTCGGCGTCGTCTACGCGCGCGTCCGCCACCCAGCTCCGGGCGACGAGCTCGTCCAGCTCGAGGGCGCCGACGAGGCGCAGCACGTCGACGAGCCCCTCGGCGTCGCGTGCACGACGGTCGGGGGAGAGCCGCTGCAGGTCGCGCTCGACCGAGGCGATGACCGCGGGGTCGAGGAGTTCGCGGAGCTCCGCCCGCCCGAGCAGTTCGCCGAGCAGGGTGGAGTCGAGCGACAGTGCCGCCGCCCGCCGTTCGGCCAGGGGCGAGTCGCCCTCGTACATGAACGCCGCGACGTAGCCGAACAGGATCGACCGGGCGAACGGCGACGGCTGCTCGGTCTCGCGTTCGACCAGGCGGATGCGGCGCTCGGCGATCTGGTCCGAGATGCCGAGCAGCGCCGGGACGTCGTACACGTCCTGCAGGACCTCGCGCACGGTCTCGAGCACGATCGGGAACGTCGGGTACTTCCGGGCGACCTCGAGCAGCTGCGACGCCCGCTGGCGCTGCTGCCAGAGCGGGGAGCGCTGCCCGGGGTTCCGGCGCGGCAGGAGCAGCGCACGCGCCGCACACTCGCGGAACCGGGCCGCGAAGAGCGCGGAGCCGCCGACCTCGTCGGTGACCAGTGCCTCGAGGTCGTCGCGCTCGAAGACGAACAGGTCGGCTCCGGGTGGCTCGGCGTCGGTCTCGGGGATCCGCACGACGATGCCGTCGTCGGCCGCCATCGCGTCGCCGTCGATGCCGTGTCGTTCGCGCAGGCGGGCGCCGACCGCCAGGGCCCACGGTGCGTGCACCTGCATGCCGTACGGCGAGTGCAGGATGAGCCGCCAGTCGCCGAGTTCGTCGCGGAACCGCTCGACCACGAGCGTGGTGTCGTTCGGCACGTGCCCGGTGGCGGCGCGCTGGTCGCGCAGGAACGTCAGCAGGTTCGTCACCGCTCGTTCGTCGAGTCCGCCGGCAGCGACCCGGGTGCGGGCGTCGTCGTCCGACGCGGCGTCGACCTCGCGTACGAACGCACCGGTCGCCCGGCCGAGCTCCGCGGGCCGGCCGATGCCGTCGCCCTTCCAGAACGGCACCCGACCGGGCTGGCCGAACGCCGGGCTGACGATCACCCGGTCGTGCGTGATCTCCTCGATCCGCCAGCTCGTCGCGCCGAGGGCGAAGACGTCACCGACGCGGGACTCGTAGACCATCTCCTCGTCGAGCTCCCCGACGCGCGAGGCCTTCTCGCCCACCATGAAGACGCCGAACATGCCGCGGTCGGGGATGGTGCCGCCGCTCGTCACCGCGAGCCGCTGGGCACCGGGACGGCCGGTCAGGGTGCCGTGCACACGGTCCCACACGAGACGCGGCCGGAGCTCGGCGAACTCGTCGCTCGGGTAGCGCCCGGTCACCAGGTCGAGCGTCGCCTCGAACGCCGACCGGGGCAGCGAGCTGAAGGGTGCGCTGCGTCGGACGAGCTCGAACCAGTGCTCGACCTCGACCGTGTCGACCGACCCCGCCGCGACGGTGTGCTGGGCGAGGACGTCGAGCGGGTTCGCGGGCACCGAGATCGCCTCGATCTGCCCGGACACCATGCGCTCGACGGTGACGGCGCTGTTCACCAGGTCGGCGCGGTGCTTCGGGAAGAGCACACCGCGGGAGATCTCGCCGACCTGGTGCCCGGCACGACCGACGCGCTGCAGGCCGCTGGCGACCGAGGGCGGTGCCTCGACCTGCACGACGAGGTCGACCTCGCCCATGTCGATGCCGAGCTCGAGCGAGCTGGTCGCGACGACGCAGCGCAGGCGCCCGGACTTCAGGTCGTCCTCGATGATCGCGCGCTGGTCCTTCGAGACGGAGCCGTGGTGGGCGCGGGCGAGCGCGGGGACCGCCGGGTCGGACCCGCCGCCCTCGGTCTGCCCGGACTGCCCGATCACCTGTGCCGGGGGACGCTTCGGCTGTGCGACCGGGGCGTGCGCCGACGCTCGCCCCGGTGACTGTGCTACCGGGACCGCGCCCACGGCCGCGACCTCGGCCTCCGGCCCCGCGACGGCGGCGAGCACCCGCTCCTCGTGGATCTCGTTGAGACGGGCGGTGAGACGCTCCGCGAGCCGCCGCGAGTTCGCGAACACGATCGTCGAGCGGTGCTCCTCGATCAGGTCGACGACGCGCTCTTCGACGTGGGGCCAGATCGACCCGTTCGTCGGCGACTCGGTCGCGTCGGCGCCGACCGGCGGGGCGCCGAGCTCGGTCATGTCGTCGACCGGCACGACGACGCGCAGGTCGAAGGTCTTCTGCGCCGGCGGGGCGATGATCGACACGGGGGCCCGGCCCCCGAGGAACCGTGCGACCTCCTCCGCCGGACGCACCGTCGCCGACAGGCCGATGCGCTGCACGGGCTTCTCGAGCAGGTCGTCGAGCCGTTCCAGCGAGACCGCCAGGTGTGCGCCGCGCTTGGTCGACGCGACCGCGTGGACCTCGTCCACGATGACCGTGTCGACGTTCACCAGGGTCTCGCGCGCCTGCGACGTCAGCATCAGGTACAGCGACTCGGGCGTCGTGATGAGGATGTCCGGCGGCTGCCGCAGGAGCCGCTGCCGGTCGGAGGACGGGGTGTCACCGCTCCGGACACCCACCGTGACCTCCGGCGGTTCCGTCCCGAGGCGCCTGGCGGTCTGCGTGATGCCGACCAGCGGGCTGCGGAGGTTGCGCTCGACGTCGACACCCAGCGCCTTGAGCGGGGAGACGTACAGCACGCGGGTGCGCTGCTTCGCCGGCGGTCGGTCGGTCGCGCTGATGAGTCGGTCGATCGACCACAGGAACGACGCGAGGGTCTTGCCGGAGCCGGTCGGGGCGACCACGAGCGCGTGCTGTCCGGTGGAGATCGCGTCCCAGGCGCCGGCCTGTGCCGCGGTCGGGCCGGGGAACGCGCCGCGGAACCACTCCGCGGTCGCGGGGGAGAAGCGCTCGAGGACGTCCGTCATGGTCCGTCCCATCCTGCCCGCCGCCACCGACAGCGGTCCGAGGAACAGGATCGCTTGACACAGCGATAGTTACCGATCTATCGTTGAGGCATCGCGACTGGTACACAACTGATCGCGAGCCCACTTCACCACGACAGGAAGGAGTCATCATGCGCACCTCGTACGATGACCTCGACAGCACCACGCCCCGCCGCGGCACCCGCGGCACCGGCCCGCGCGGCCCCCGCTTCGGCGGCGCGCGGCAGCACCACGGCCACGGCTTCCCCGGCCGCGACCGCGGCGACCACGACCACGGCGGTCGCGGCGGCTTCGGCCCCGGCGGACGCGGCTTCGACCCGGGCTTCGGTCCCGGGTTCGGCGGCGGCCCCGGGTTCGGACGCGAACGCCGCCGTCGCGGCGACGTCCGCCTCGCGATCCTCGGCCTGCTCGCCGAGGGCCCGCAGAACGGCTACGCCGTGATCAAGACCATCGCCGAGCGCACCGGCGGCGCCTGGAAGCCGAGCCCCGGCTCGGTCTACCCGACGTTCCAGCAGCTCGTCGACGAGGACCTCGTCGTCTCGACGGGCGACGGCCGCAAGACGCTCTTCGAGCTCACCGACGCCGGTCGCGCCGAGGCCGAGGCGAAGGCGGACGAGATCGCCGCCGCGTTCGACGCAGCGCCGGGCATGCCCGACACGCAGCGCGAGTTCGTCGAGGCCCTCCGCAAGGCCATGGGGGTGCTGCACGTGTACCGCACCAGTGCCTCCGACGAGCAGACGAAGGCCGCGACGGCGAAGGTCGACCAGCTCCGCAAGGACCTGCTGCAGATCCTCGCCGAGTAGCGGCGAGCGGTCCGCTCGACCCAGCACCGGACGGGAGGCCCGTGGCGGGCCCGCCACGGGCCTCCCGTCCGGCAGCCGGTCACCCGGACACGTCCACGACGGCGACAGCCCACCGCAGACCGATCGCGGCGGGCTGTCGCCGTCGCGGTTCCGTCGCGGGTCCGCTCGTCAGGACGCGTCGACGAAGGCGGCCACGTCCGCGAGCTCCTCGGCGGACACCGCGTGCTGCAGGCCGGCGTAGGTCCGGTCGGTCACGTCCGTGTGCGCGGCGGCCCACGCCTGCGTGCGGGCGGTGGCATCGGGCGGGATCACCGGGTCGAGGTCGCCGTGCCCGAGGAAGACCCGCGGCCGGACGGTCGAGACGGCCTCGTCGCGGGAGTCCGTCACCCCGGGCACCACGAACCCGGAGAGCGACACGGCGAACGCGAACGCCCCGGGTCGGGCGCGGAGCAGCTGCAGCGCCATCGACCCACCCTGCGAGAACCCGAGCAGTCCGATCCGCGGATGGTCGGCGGACACGGCGTCGATCCAGTCGAGGACACCCTCGGCGGCGTCGTCGACCGGCTCGAGCGCGGGGGACCCCGGCGTCCCGAGCGGGTACCAGGAGAACCCGGGCCCCCAGGGCATCGGAGCGCGGAGCGACGCGATCGTCCACGCGGAGGGCAGCGCCGGCGCCAGGCCGAGCAGGTCACGCTCGTTCGAACCGACCCCGTGCATCGCCACGAGCAGGGGTGTCCCCGCGCGCTCGTCGGCCGGGCGGGTCCACTGCACGATGTCCGCATCGATCACGTGGACAACGCTAGCCGTCCACAGCGACCGCGCCTTCCGCCGAACTCGCCGGGGCGACTGGTAGACACGGTGCATGGCCTCGCTCCGCACCCCCGACCCCGACTCCGGCTGGCTGTCCGACGAGGAACTCGCGAACGTCCGTCGTCGACTGCCCATCTGCTACGTCGAGGCACTGCCCGTGCGGACCGACGGGCTCGGTGTCGTGACCGAGGTCGGCGTCCTGCTCCGCGTCGCGCCGAGCGGCTCGATCGCCCGCACCCTGGTCTCCGGCCGCGTGATGTTCGGCGAGTCGATCCGCACCGCGCTCTTCCGGCACCTGGAGAAGGACCTCGGCCCGATGGCCTTCCCGCAGCTGCCCGCGAGCCCGACACCCTTCACGGTGGCCGAGTACTTCCCGCTGCCCGGTGCCTCGGTGTTCACCGACGAGCGGCAGCACGCGATCTCCCTCGCCTACGTGGTGCCCGTCACCGGGACCTGCGAGCCGCGCCAGGACGCCCTCGAGCTCACGTGGATGAGCCCGATGGAGGCAGCTTCCGACGCGGTGGCCGAGGAGATGGAGGGCGGTCGCGGGGCACTCCTGCGCGCCGGCCTCGCCTCGGTCGGCGCCCTGCACTAGCCCTCCGACCGACCCGCGCGCACGACGAAGCCCCCGGGACCGCACGGTTCCGGGGGCTTCGCAGCGCGGTCGTGGACCGGCTTCAGTGCTTCTCGTCGCGGAGGGAGTCCGCGACGCCGTGCGCCGCATCCTTCACGTCGTCGACGCCCTGCTTGGCCGACGCCTTGGCCTGGTCGGTCTGACCCTCGGCCTTGAGCTTGTCGTTGCCGGTCAGGTTGCCGAGACCCTCCTTGACCTTGCCGACGAGCTTCTCGCCGGTGTGGTTCTCTTCGCTGCCAGCCATACGGTCTCCTTCCAACGACGGACGATTCCCCGTCGGCAGCTCGCGCCGCCTTCGGTGAGGGAGAACGTACGCGGGAGCACTCCCGCTGCTCCCACCGGACGTCCAGGTTCCGGATGCCAACGCGAAAGCGACAGGACGCCGCTGAACATCGGCGGCATCCTGTCGCTTCGGCGGATCACTCAGCCCGAGCAGCGCGAGCACGGACCACCGGCTCAGTGGCGGTCGGCAGCCCCGGCCGGACGGGACGCGCGACGCGAGCCCCCGCGGCGACGACCGCCGCCGGACTCACCCGCGCCGGACCGACCCGCCGCGTAGCCGCCCTCGGACGACCACACCGGAGCGGACCCGCCACGCACGACGTCGCTCGACGCCCGACGGCTGCCGCCCGAACGGCGCTGACCGCCACCGGTCGCACCGCCCGACGCCGCAGCGCCCGAGCCGTTCCCGCGACCGGCACCACCGGCCGGGGCACCCGCGGTGGCCGGACGGCCACCGCGACCACCGGCGGCGCGACCCGAGCCGCGACCTGCCGAGGCGGTCTCCGGAGCCTGCGTCGAGCCTCCCGACCGTCCGCCGCGACCACGACGACGACCGCCGCCCGTCGACTCGGCGCGACCGCTGTCGGTCGCGCGCGGCTGCCGCTGGCGCTGCTGCTGCGCCGGCTGCTCCGGCTCGAGGTGGCGGATCGGCGCCACCTCGCCCACGAGCGCGGTGACGGCCGGCGAGGTCGCGGTGACCTGCTGCGGGGTGACCTTGATCGCCGCGGCACGCATCATCTGCGCGACGTCGCGGCGCTCGGCCGGCAGCGTCACGGTGACGACGTCGCCCGACGAACCGGCACGCGCGGTGCGGCCCGAGCGGTGCAGGTACGCCTTGTGCTCGGTCGGCGGGTCGACGTGCACCACGAGCTCGACGTGGTCGACGTGCACACCGCGGGCGGCGACGTCGGTGGCGACGAGCACGAGGGCCTCGCCGGACGAGAACTTGGCGAGGTTGCGCTCCCGGGCGCCCTGCGACAGGTTGCCCTGCAGGTCGACGGCCGGGATGCCCTGGCTGGTGAGCTGCTTCGCCAGGCGCTTCGCGTGGTGCTTCGTGCGCATGAACAGGATGCGGCGGCCGGTGCCCGAGGCGAGCGCGCGGACGAGGTCCTTCTTCGCGTCGGCGTCGGCGACCTCGAACAGGTGGTGGGTCATGGCCTCGACCGGGCTGGTCTCGTCGTCGACCGAGTGCATCACCGGGCTGTGCAGGAACTTCTTGACGAGCTTGTCCACACCGTTGTCGAGCGTGGCCGAGAACAGCAGGCGCTGCCCCTGCTCGGGCGTCGCCTGCATGATCTTCGTCACACCGGGCAGGAAGCCCATGTCGGCCATGTGGTCGGCCTCGTCGAGGACGGTGACCTCGATGTCGCCGAGGCTCACGTGCCCCTGCTGCATGAGGTCGGCGAGGCGACCCGGGCAGGCGACGACCACGTCGACACCGGCACGGAGCGCGTCGACCTGACGGCCCTGGCCGACACCGCCGAAGATCGTCGTGGTGTTCAGGCCCATCGACTTCGCGAGCGGCGCGAGCGTCGCGTCGATCTGGGTCGCGAGCTCACGGGTCGGGGCGAGCACCAGCGCGCGGGGGCGACCGGCGCGACGCGGCCGACGGCTCGCGGCCAGACGGGCCGCGAGCGGGATCGCGAAGGCGATGGTCTTGCCCGAACCGGTGCGCCCGCGACCGAGCACGTCCTTGCCCTGCAGGGAGTCGGGCAGTGTGTCGGCCTGGATGGGGAACGCGGTCTCCTTGCCCTGCTGGGCGAGGGACTGGACCATCGGCGCGGGGACGCCGAGGTCGGAGAAGCGGATGTCGGAAGGAGTGGCGGTCATCGTGACCTTTCGAGCCGGCACGTGCCGGCCGTGGGCGCGCTCGGGTTCGGCGCGCGGGCGGGATCCCCGCGCCAGCGTGGCTGGCGCGGTCGCCGCAGCAGAGAGCCTGGCACCGGGTGACGGTGCGCGATCATCGACCGGATGAGGGTCGGGAGTCGGGGGCGTCCGTACGACGCACGAGGCGATCGGCGCCTCGAGTACCACCAGCATAGCGGGTGCCCGTCGAACGAGCGGAGGCCGTTCGCCTCCGGCGTGCGATGATCCCCTCGTGCGCACGCGATCCGTCCTCCTGACCACCGCGGTCGCGCTGGTCGCCGTCCTCGGCAGCGGAGGCTGCGCCGAGGCTGCCGCGCCCGCCGCGTCGTCGGCGCCCTCGCACCGGGACCTGCCGACCTCGGGACGCCCGGACTACCAGCTCGGTGGCGGCTACACGCCGCCGTCGGGCGTGACGATCGTCGAGCGTGACAGCACCGACCGTCCGGCCGCCGGCAAGTACTCGATCTGCTACGTCAACGGCTTCCAGACGCAGCCGGGAACGCTCGCCGAGTGGGAGCGCCGTGCTCCGTCGGCACTGTTGCGCGACGACTCGGGGGAACTCGTCGCCGATCCGGGCTGGCCGGACGAGGTGCTCCTCGACACCCGGACCGCCGCGGAGCGCGCCGCGATCACGCAGGAGCTCTCGCGGGCGATCGCGCGGTGCGCCGACCGGGGCTTCGCCGCCGTCGAGTTCGACAACCTCGACTCGTGGACGCGGTCGGGGAAGCGCCTGAGCCGGTCCGGGAACCTCGCGCTCGCGCAGGCGCTCGTCCGACTCGGGCACGAGCACGGCCTGGCCGTCGGGCAGAAGAACACCCCGCAGCTCGGGAAGGCCGGTCGGCAGTCGACGGGCTTCGACTTCGTCGTCGCCGAGGAGTGCGTGCAGTACGACGAGTGCTCGGCCTACACGGAGGCGTACGGCAAGCGCGTGATCGACGTCGAGTACGCGGACACCCTCGACCGGTCGTGGGCGTCGGTGTGCCGGCTGCGCGACCGTCCGGCCATGACGATCCTGCGGGACCGCGACCTGGTCACCCCTGCCTCGGACGAGTACGTCTTCGAGCACTGTTGACGGGGGACGGGGACGGCCGGGAGGCGCGGATCGCGTCGGCCCCGCGAGCTGCGGCTCGCGGGTGGCCGGGTCAGGCGGGCCAGGCGTCGCGCAGGGCCGCCGCGGCCTGATCGGCGGACAGCCCGGCCTCGCGCGCAGCGGCCACCAGGGCGTGCGCCGCCGTGGCGACGGCGTCGGGCACCTCGGCCGGGCGCACGACCCGCGTGCCGGCACCCCGAGCGGTGTGCACGAGCCCGGCCTCCTCGAGCAGCTGGTAGGCCTTCGCGACCGTGCCCGGGGCGAGCGAGAGCTCCTCGGCGAGGGCCCGCACGCTCGGCAGGCGCTCCCCGTCCACCAGGTAGCCGGCGGCGATCTGCGCCGCGATCTGCGAACGGACCTGCTCGAACGGCGGCACCCGGCCGCCCGCGTCGAGTGCCACGAGTCCCGTCATGCGATCCACCCTTGTGTCCTGTCCGTGTGCTCGTACCGGCGTGGTGTCAGAAGTCGTACTGCTCGCCGACCGGGATCGGCACGGCGACGGTGTTGCCCGGGGGCGCGAGGGGGCACGCCCACGCCGGGTCGTACGCGCACGAGGGGTTGTACGCGAAGTTGAAGTCGAGGACGAGTTCGCCGTCGTCACCGCCGAGGTCCGCACCCTTGATCGTGTCGAGCAGGTAGCGGCCGCCGCCGTACGTCCCACGGGCGCGGCCGGCGCTGGCGTCCTTCACCGGGACGAAGACCCCGCCCGCGTAGCCGCCGTGCGACCACACGTCGAGCGTCCCGATGCCCGGCAGTCGGACGACGCCGAGCCGGTCGAAGTGCACGATGCCGTCGGTGCCCGTCTCGACGTCCATCGCCTGCGGCTCGGCGGACTCGATGCGTGCCCGGAACCGCCACTCGGGGTCGTAGTCGGGGACCGGCAGCGCCTCGAAGTCGCGGGCGTCCTCGTCGAGCAGCGGACTGGCCGGGTGCTCGGCGAACATCGCGTCGCGCGTCTCGCGCCACATCGCGTGCGCGGTCTCGGGATCGGCCGTCGCCCGCACCCGTCGGTACAGGTCGAACGTCATCCGCCGCCAGTCCACGGTGGCGAGCGTGCTGTGCACGCGGTCCTGGGCCCTCGGCTCCTGCGTCTGGCTCACGAGGACGAGCGTACGCCCGGGGGCTCCGGACCCGTCAGCGACCGGCCGGTCCTGTGGACGGCGTCCTGCGCTCGTCGGCCGGCGGACGGCCGCGCGGGGCCCTGGCACACTGGTCGGACAGCGACCGACGAGGGGACGGACGACGTGGTGGGACGGGACAGCCGGAGCAGGGCGAGGACGAGCGGCCGGGCCTGGCCGCGAGCCGGTCGGACGGCGGTCGCCGCCGTCACCGGGACGGCACTCGTGGCGGTCCTGGCAGGGTGCACGGTCTCCACCTCGGCGAACCGGACGGTGTCACCGCCCGGCTTCGAGCGTGCGGTGGCCGACGCGCTCGAGCGCGAGGTCGGTCAGCGGCCGCTCGTCGACTGCGGCGAGGACCCGATCGACCTGGTCGAGGGGAACACCGTGCACTGCGAGATCGGTGCCGACGGCGACACCACCGTGTACGACTCCACGGTCGAGGTCGGCGACGTCGAGGGCACGGACTACTCGGTCCACGTGCAGGTGGACGAGCAGCCGAAGTCCTGACGGACGGTCCGCGTCAGCTACCGGGACGGCGCCAGGACGGCGCGAGCTGCCGCATCCGGAGCGCACGCCACTGCCAGATCACCCACATGCCCGGCCAGAGCGCGGCACCGAGGACCGCGGGACGCATCCGGTAGGTCAGCCGGTCGAGCAGCAGGGTCCGACCGTCCCCGAGGTCGACGGCGGCCATCCGGTGCCGCATGGTCATCCGGCCGAAGAGCCCCGAGGTACCACCCCCGTTGTCGCGCTGCACCGGGACACCGTCGACCTCGTACAGGTCGATGTCGACGTGTGTGTCGCCGCTCGGCACCACCCCGAACGCGTCGGCGGTGATCGGGTGCGGGACGCCGGGGGTCCAGCGCTCCGGCAGCCCCTCGGGCGACCGCGACCGGTAGACGAGGAACGGCTTCGTGACGGCGACCATCACCGAGGGCGACAGCAGGGCGTCGCGGACGGCGTCGACGGGTGCGTCGAGGACGATGCGGAGACCGACGTGCATGGCGCGGACGCTACGCCGAGGCTCTGGACGGGTGACGCGCCGACGGGGGACGGCCGAGGCGTCAGGCGTGCCGGGCGGCCCGGCGGCGAGCGCCCTCGGCGCGGTCCCGGGTGCGCAGCCGCTCGGTGAGCGACAGGCGCACGGTCGGCCACTCGGCGGCGGTGATCGAGAAGACCACGGTGTCGCGGAGCGTGCCGTCGCGGCCGATCGAGTGACTGCGGAGCACACCGTCCTGCTTCGCCCCGAGCGACGCGATCGCCGCCCGCGACTGCTGGTTGTGCCAGTGGGTCCGGAACTCCACCGCGATGCAGTCCCAGGCGTCGAACGCGTGCGAGAGCAGCAGCAGCTTCGCCTCGGTGTTGATCCCGCTCCGCTGCGCGGCACGCGCCAGGAACGTGTACCCGATCTCGACGCGACGGTTGGCGGTGTCGATGTTCGCGAAGGTGGTGGCCCCGACGACCCGACCGGTCGGACGGTCGCGGATCGCGAAGGGCACCATCCGTCCCGCCGCGTGCTCGCCGAGCCGTCGGTCGATCTCGGCCTCGACGCGATCGGGAGCCGGCACCGAGGTGTACCAGGTGCGCCAGAGGTCGCCGTCCGCCACCGCCGCCCGCAGGTCGTCCGCGTGCTCGGCAGCCAGGGGCTCGAGGGTGATGCGGTCGCCGGTCAGGGTGGGGACGGTGGCGATCTCCATGGTCACCGATCCTACGGTCGCCGGACCGACAGCGGGGTCGGCGGACGAGCCCCGCGCAGCGCGGTCCTGTGGGGACGATCAGGTGCGGACCGCGGTTATCGTGGAGCGGTGGCAGCACGCACCCAGGAGAAGTACCAGGTCCGGTTCGCGTGGGGGAATGCCGGTGCCGACCGCATCGCGCACGGCACGCACCTGGTGGTCTGGGCGGACGTGCTACCGGACCGGGCGCCGTCCGCCGCGCACCCGGGGCGCGGGGACGACCACGCAGCGCGCGCACGGGCCGCGGCAGCCCTGGTGCCGGACGGTCCGGAGGTGGTGCTCGGCCACCTGGGGAACGCGGCGGCGATCGCGGAGCGGGTGACGAGCCTCCAGGCCGAGCGCGGCGACCGGTGCGTCGTCGCCGTCGTCGCCGCCGGTCGCACCACCGGGGGCGCCGCGACCGTCGCGGACGCGGCCGGCGAGCCGAGCGACACCGCCGAGGTACCCGAGCCCGCGGTCGAGGACCTGCTCGCCGCCGGCGCGGTGGTCGACGCCCTCGTCACCGTCGGGATCGACCACACGTCGCCCGAGGCGGCCGCGGCCTGCGCGGCGTACACGGGACTCCGCCGTGCGGTGCAGCACCTCGTCAGCGCCGCCGAGGGCGCCGCGGACCTGGACCGCGAGACGGTGCACACGGCGCTCGCCGCGGGACCCGAGCTGGTCGTCCTGCGGGAATCCGGGGTCCGGGCGTAGCGTTCCGGATCGCACCAGGCGTCGCGAGGACGCCGCTGATCGCAAGGAGCACGTCATGAAGGCAGTCGTCGGCGACACCGTGATCGCGGAGGCTCCGCAGGAGGACCTCATCCAGATCGAGGGCAACTGGTACTTCCCGCCGTCGAGCGTGAAGCCGGAGTTCTTCTCGGAGAGCGACACCCAGTACCACTGCCCGTGGAAGGGCGACACGCAGTACTACACCGTCACGGTCGACGGCCAGGAGCTGCCGGACCGCGCCTGGACGTACCCGACGCCGATCCCGTCGTCGTTCGACCGGGTCGGCAAGGACTACTCGGGGTACTACGCCTTCTGGAAGGACGTCCGCGTCGTCGACTGACGGACCCGCGGCCCGGCCGACGGTGCCCGCCGGTTCAGGCGGCCCCGGTCAGGGTCAGCACCACGAGTGCCACGTTGAGGGCGACGATCACCAGCGCGATGACCCCCGCGACCACGCGGGTGGTCATCGCGTTGGCGTCTGCCCCCATGACGCTCCGCCGCGAGGTGTAGACCACGAGCGGCACGATCGCGAAGGCGATGCCGAAGCTCAGCACCACCTGGCTGAGCACGAGCAGCATCGTCGGGTCCGCGCCCACGGCGAGCAGCACCACGGCGGGCAGCAGCGTGACGAGCCGACGCACCACGAGCGGCACACGGACGTGCAGCAGCCCGTGCATGATCTCCGCACCGGCCATGCAGCCGACCGACGTCGAGGCCAGGCCGGACGCCAGCAGGCCCACCGCGAAGAGGACGCCGACGACCGGGCCGACGTTCGCCTCGATCGCGGCCTGCGCGCCGGGGATGGTGTCGGTGCCGGCGACCCCCGGCAGCGTGGCCGCGGCGAGCACGAGCATGCAGACGTTGACACCACCCGCGACGACGAGGGCCAGGGCGACGTCCCACCGCGTCGCGACGAGCACCCGGCGACGCTCCGGGCCGGCGGGGACGTCGCCGTGGCGGTCCCGGGCCAGGGCGGAGTGCAGGTAGACCGCGTGCGGCATCACCGTCGCGCCGAGCATCGACGCGGCGAGGAGGACCGACTGCGCGCCCTCGAAGCGGGGGACCAGGCCGCTGACCAGTTCGCCGGGGGAGACCTGCGCGGACAGCAGTCCGGCGCAGAAGCCGACCGTCAGGACGGCGAGCATGGTCGTCACCACGGCCTCGAAGGTGCGGGTGCCCCGACGGCTGTGCAGGAGCAGGATCGCCATCGACACGACGCCGGTGAGCACGCCGCCGACGACGAGCGGCAGGCCGAACAGCAGGTGGAGGGCCAGCGCGCCGCCGATGACCTCGGCGACGTCGGTGGCGGCGGCGACGACCTCCGCCTGCACCCAGAACAGGAGTCGGGGCGTGCGCCGCATGCGGAGGCCGAGGTGTTCCGGCAGCGATCGACCGGTGACGACCCCGAGCTTCGCCGACAGGTACTGGACCACGACGGCGCTGGCGTTCGCGGCGACGAGCACCCAGAGCAGCAGGTACCCGTACTGCGCGCCGGCGGTCAGGTTCGCCGCGACGTTGCCCGGGTCGACGTACGCGATCGCGGCGACGAACGCGGGGCCGAGCAGCGACGGGCCCGCGGCGCGGCGGCGTGGCCGACCGGGACCGGGTGCACCGGAACCGGCGTGTCCGGATCGACCGGGGTGGGCACGTCGAGCGGCGGCGGTGTCGGTCATGCCGACAGCCTGCCAGGTTTCGGTGTACCGAATCCACAGATTCGGGCTGGGGAAGTTCGCTCAGGCTGCGGCGCGCCGAGCTCGGTGCGCCCGCACCTTCGCCCGGTTGCCGCACCGCTGCATGGAGCACCACCGCCGGGTACCGCCACGTGAGGAGTCGTAGAACACGAGCCCGCAGTCGTCGGCCGAGCAGCGGCTCAGGCGGGTCGGCTGTCCGTCGGCGGCGACGTCGTCGAAGCCGACCTCGGTGAAGAGCGCCACGGCGTCCCGCGCCACGCTCGACAGGGCCTGGGCGAGGCGGACCCGATTCGCGCCCGCTCGGCGTCGGCCCCCGGGCAGGCTCGGTGGCACGTCCGGCAGCGCCGCGAACAGGTTCACGGTGTCGATGTCGTCCGGCGCCGGTCGTGTGCGGCCGGTCCCCGCGCGGAGTCCGACGGCGACGGCGGTCCGGGCAGCGGCGTCCGACGACCCGACCGGGGCCGGGGCCGGGGCCGCGGCGACGGCCAGTCGACCGATCGCGGAACGCAGGGCGCGGGCGTCCTGCAGCTCCCGTGCCGTGGCGCCGACGTCGATCGGTTCGGTGTGGTCGCTCAGCCACTCGTCCAGGTCGGCTGGCGTCACGAGGAGCTCCCCGAGCCGGGCGCGCGGGCGTCGGCCGTCGGGATCGTCCGCGAAGCCACCGGTGTGGGCGAAGTCGAGGGCGATCCGGCCGGCGTCGAAGAACCACGACGACCCGCTGTCCGTCCGGATGTGCTGCCCCGTGTGCATCCGTCCAGGCTAACGGCTCCCCGGCGCGCCTCCACGTGGCGGATCGATCATGCGGTAGCCGCGCGACGCTCCCAGGTGATGAGGTTGCGGCCGTCGAAGCGCCGCGAACACCGGGCACACGCCAGCGGTCGGGTGGGCGTGCGGTAGCGGAAGTGCTCGTGGCCCGCCGGGCAGGTGCCGACCCAGGGTGCGAGCTCGGACGCGACCGGCCCGTCGTACAGGCGGGACCCGGTGTAGCCGATGCTCGCGGCGGTGCGACGCCACACGGGGCCGTGTCCGGCGCGGGGACCGGCCAGCGCGTGAGCGACCTCGTGCAGCAGGACCTGGTCGACGTCCTCCTCCGACACCCTGCTGGCGATGTGCCGGCTCACCGTGATGCGTCGACGGCCGAAGTCGCACTGGCCGGCGCGGGTCTTCGCGTGGTCGAACGCGAAGGTCCACCCGCCCGGACCGAGGTGTGCTGCCAGGAGCTGCTCGGCCCGTGAACGGACCCACTCCGGAGTCGGACCGGAAGCAGCCGCGGACGCAGACTGCGCCGTCGTCACCGGCGGTCGGTGCCCGGCAGGTCGTCGGTCGGCTCGTCGCGCGGCGCCTGCCCCTTCTGCGCCGCCTTCGCCGCGATCCGGCCCCAGATGTCGTCGGCGTCGGTGCGTGCCGCGTCGGGGGCACCGAGCACGCGACGGCGGACCGGCGGGACCTGCTTCACCGGCTCGGCGACGCGGGTCGTCTGCGGCTCGTCGTCCTCGGCGCGGCGGGCGGCGACCTCGCGCGCGGTGCGGGGCTTGTCGCCGGTGGTCTTCGGCTGCGCGACCGAGGCCCGGAGCGCGGCCTCGACCGCGGTGCGGAGTGCCTCGGTGCGCTCCGACGGCGCCCCGGCCTGGCGGAAGGCCTGGTAGGCACGCGAGAGGGCCGAGCGGGCCTCGTCGAAGCGGGACAGCTCGAACAGTGACCAGCCCTCGAGCTCGGCGGCGGCGCCCTCGAGCTCCGGCCACTCCTCGGTCCGGGCGGTGTCCCGCGCCATGGCGGCCTCGGTGGCGGCGCGCTCGTGGCGACCGAGGTCGTGCAGCACGTGCGCGCGGCGGATGCGGGCGGCGACCTTGTCCGACCGCTCGCCGGTGAACATGGTCAGGCGGAAGACCTCCTCGGCGACGACGAGCGACTCGTCCAGCCGACCGAGCAGCCGGAGGAGCTCGGCGCGCTCGGCCAGGGCCTCGGTGCTGCGGCTCTGCCCGAGGTCGCGCAGCCGCTGCTGCACGGCGTCGGCGTCCACGGCGGGCCGCAGGCTGATCGGCGCGAAGGTGCTCCCCGGGCTCACACCCGCGGTGACCGGGGCGGAGTCACCCGGTGCGGCGTGACGGGGTTCCCGAGCGCGGTCGGCGCGGTCGGGCTGCTGGCTGTCGTCGGGCGGGAGGGACATCGGTTCGAGGGTAACCGGGGCGTCCCGTGAGCGAGCGGTGCCACGCGCACGGGGGGTGCGAGAACGCGGCAGGGTGCCCGGACGCGGCAGGGAACCCGGACACGGCAGGGCACCCGGACACGGAACAGCCCGCCCCGCTGCAGCGGGACGGGCCGTCGGGGGACGTGTGTCAGTTGCTGCCGGTGACCGCGGCGGCCGCCGCGACGGTGAGCGCGATGAACGTCGCGAAGGTGGCGACGACGGCGAGGATGATCGCGAGGACACCCCAGACCCGCCCCCGACCCGCGACCGCGGCGATGATGCCCTGCACCAGGGCCCAGAGGCCGAGGACGGCCGCGATGAGGACGATGATCCCGCCGCCGCCGATCTGGCTCATCGCGGACGGGTCGTTCATGAGCTGCTGCTGCAGCTGTTCCTGCTGCTGCGCCGTGCCTCCGCCGTCCCGCGCGATCTGCTCGAGTGCAGCGTTGCCGGCGAAGGCGGCACCCATCACGGCACCGCCGACGACGCCGAGCACGAGCGACAGGATGCCGAGCGCGAACGCGACGAGACCGACGGTCTTCTTCTTCCGCTTCGGCTCCTCGTACGACTGCCACGCCGGGCTGCCCGCGCTCGCCGGAGCCGAGGACGCCGCGTACGGCTGGTGCGAGCCCTGGTGCTCGCCCCAGGTCGGGGACTCGGGGCGCCCGTCACGCTGGTCGTACCCGCCGCGCTGGTCGCGCTCGCCGTACTGCGCCGACTGGCTGTACTGCTGCTGCCCGTACTGGTCGCGCTCGCCGTACTGCTGCTGCTGGCCGTACTGCGGCTGACCCTGGTCGCGCTCGCCGTACCGCGGCGCCGAGCCCGGCGCCGGATCGACGCGCTCGCCGTAGCGGGGCGCGTCGTGTCGGTCGTGCTGCGGTGCACTGCCCCACACCGGTGCGTTGCCGTCGCCCGTCCGGTCCTCGTTGCTCCGGTCGTCGTTCGTCATCAGGGGACTCCCTCGGTCGGTCGCGCAGCTGCGCGGTCGTTGTCCCCCATCCTGGCAGCCGGACGCCCGACGTGTTCAGGGGGACACGGTGCTCCTGTACCCGTTCCGCGGCCTGGAGGCGCGGTGCCGGACCGGCACCGCGCCTCCCGTCCGGTGGGTGGTCGCGCGCGACCGCGGGGTCAGCCGCCGAAGACGCTGCGGTTCGGCTCGGGGGACGCGACCGCGGTCGCGTCGGTGACGATGGGTGCCCCCGCCGTGAAGGCGCGGAGCTCCTGCCCGTGCACCACCTTGGCCGGCATCGGATCGGAGGAGTACCGCCGCGGCATGTCCGCCACGGGCAGGTCGGTCCTCGATCCCAGCAGCACGATGTTCCCGAAGCGCCGCCCCTTCAGCATGCCGGTGTCGGCGACCGCGGCGACCGACGGCAGCACCGCCTGCAGGGTCGATGCCTGCCCGCGCGCGAACGCCAGTCCGGCTCCGTCGGCGACGTTGACGGCGACGATGCCGGTGGGGGAGAGGAACTCGGCGACCGAGCGGTAGAACTCGACGCTCGTCACGTGTGCGGGGATCTGCGAGCCGCCGAACACGTCGACGACCGCCAGGTCCACGGTGCCGCGGAGTCCGGCCGGCAGCTTGCCGAGGACCTCACGGGCGTCCCCGTACCGCACGCGGATCGACGCACCGCGGGGGAAGGGGAGCACCTCGCGCACGTGCTCGACCAGGTCCCGCTCCAGCTCGACGACCTGCTGCCGCGAACCCGGACGGGTGACGGCGACGTAGCGGGGCAGGGTCAGCGCACCCGCGCCGAGGTGCAGCGCCGTGATCGGACCCTCCGGCAGCAGGTCGATCGCGTGCCCGATGCGCCGGATGTACTCGAACGCCAGGTGGGTCGGGTCCTCGAGGTCGACGTGCGACTGCGGCGTGCCGTCCACCACGAGCGTGAAGGACCCGGGGCGGTGCCGGTCCGGCTCGACCGACGCCCAGCCCGCACCGATCCGGAACCCGTCGAACGCATCAGCCATGCGTCCATGGAACACCACCGTGATCCCCACCCCGACCACCACCCGTGGGTGGTGTGCCGCCGACCGCCGGCTCGCGAGGCTGGGAGCACCGGTCGGGGACCCCCGCCGGACACCTCGATGGAAGGCACACCGTGTCCACCCAGCTCATCGCGAACGCCGTCATCGGCCTCGTCCTCGTCGGCTTCCTGGCGTACCGGCAGGCGACCTGGCGGGCGTTCGACCCGGCACGCGTCTGGCGCACCCCGCTCGTCCTCGGCGTCGTGGGCGTCGTGGTGCTGGCGCAGTCCTCGGCCGCCGTCACGTCGCTCGACGTCCTGCTCCTCGGGGTCGAGGCCCTGCTCGCGGTCGCGGTCGGTCTGGCCATGGGGACGATGACCCGCTTCCGCACGGCACCGACCCCGGACGACCACGGCCGGACGCTCCAGTCACGCACCGGCTGGGCGGGCGCCGGGCTGTGGCTGCTCATGATCGCCGTCCGCGTCGGTCTCGACGTCGTCGGCGGGCACCTCGGCGCACACCTGCTCACCTCGACCGGGGCGATCCTGCTCGTCCTGGCGCTGAACCGGGCCGCGCGGGCCCTGGTCGTCGACCAGCGGATGCCGCGCGCCGCCAGCGGCATGATGGTCCGGTGAGCAGCAGTCCGGACCCGGTGCGCACCGCTGCCGCGCGGGACGACCTCGTGCGCGGCCGGTCCGGCTCGGTGACCACCAGGGCGCTCAACCTGCTCGGCGTCCTCGTGGTCACCTACTGGTCCGTGCGCACCGGGACGGCCACCGGGCAGCCCGCGTGGGTGTGGGCGGTCGGGACCGTGGCGCTCGCCGCCTGGGTGCTCCGGGTCGCAGCCCGACGGGAGCGCGTGCTGCTCGTCGCAGCCTGGGTCATGGTCGTCGCCGGCGCGGCCGTCGTCGTCGCCACGGGTGCGGTGGCGGTCGCGGTGCCGCTCGTGGGCGTCGTCGTCCTCTCGGCGAGTGCGTTGCAGCCCCCGTGGGCAGGACCCGTCGCCGCGGTCGTGGCGCTGGTCGAGGTCGCGGCCACCGCGGTGCCGACCGGCGTGCCGGTCACGCTCGTGCTCGGCTCCGGCGGCGGACTCCTCCTGGCGGCCGTGGTCGGGTTCAGCCGCCGGCAGGCCCGCCTGGTCGAGGACCGAACCCGGCAGGCCGAGGCCGAGCAGCAGCGCGCCGAGCTGCTGGCGGACCGGTCGCGCGCGGCCCGCGAGGTCCACGACGTGCTCGCCCACTCGCTCGGTGGCCTGGTCCTGCAGCTCGACGCCGTCGAGGCGCTGCTCGAGGCGGGGCGTGTCGACGAGGCAGCGCGTCGTGCCGGCGCCGCGCGGGCCCTCGCGGCGTCGGGGCTCGCCGAGGCCCGTCGTGCGGTGTACGCGCTCCGCGACGACACGGCGGTGCCGACGTCGCAGCCGGCGGACCTGGCGGGGCTGGTCGACGCCCACCGCGCCTTCGGCGGGGTGCTCACCACGCGCGGTGACCTGGGTCTGCCGTCGGTCGGTGCGGCGCACCGTGCCGTCGTGGTCGCGGCCGCCCGGGAGGCGCTGAGCAACGCCCGCCGACACGCCCCCGGCCGCCCCGTGGAGCTGTCCGTCCGCGCGGCCGGCCCGACGGTCGACGTGACGGTCACGAACGCGCTCGACCCCGCTCTCGACCCCGCGGGTGCCGGGGCGGGACTCGGTCTCGTGGGGATGCGGGAGCGGTTCGCGGAGCTCGGCGACGACTCGTCCGTCGCCGCCGGTGTCGAGGGTGGTTCGTTCGTGGTGGCGATGCGCGTGCCGACGACCGGGGCGGCGGAGGAACGGGCATGACGATCCGGGTGCTCGTGGTGGACGACCAGGCGATCGTGCGGGACGGCCTGGTGACGGTGCTGTCGCTGGAGCCCGACCTCGAGGTCGTCGGCGAGGCCGCTGACGGCGCAGCGGCGATCGCGATGGTGGACGACGACCCGCCGGACGTCGTGCTGATGGACCTGCGGATGCCGGGGACCGACGGCCCGACCGCCACCGCGGCGATCACGGCCGCGCACCCGGGGGTCGCCGTGCTCGTGCTCACGACCTACGCCGACGACGCCTCGATCGTCGGCGCGCTGCGGGCCGGGGCGCGCGGGTACCTGACGAAGGACGCGGGCCGACGGGAGCTCGCGACCGCCGTGCGCGCCGTGGCCTCGGGACAGGCGACGTTCGACGCCGGGGTCGGGGCGCGGCTCGTCGCGCAGCTCGGTGCGGCCCCGGCGACGCAGACCGTGCCCGACGGGGTGCCGGAGCGTCCGCCCGCGCCGGCACCCCGCACGGTCCGTGACCGCTTCCCGGAGCTCACGCCGCGGGAGGCCGACGTGCTCGAACGGATCGCCGCCGGGCGGACGAACCCGGAGATCGCCGCCGAGCTCTTCCTGACCGTGCCGACCGTCAAGTCCTACGTGAACCAGGTCTTCGCGAAGCTCGGGGTCCGCACCCGTGCCGAGGCCGTCGCCCGCGTCCTGCGCTGATCGGCGGTGCTGATCGAGCGGCGCTGATCGACCGTGGCGCTGATCGGACGGCGGTCCCCGGCGACCAGCCGACGTCAAGGACGGTGCCGTACCGTTCCGGGGGTCGTCACCCGACAGGTGTCGAGTGCCCGGCCGCAAGGTCGAGACGCTCCACCCGTCGACGTGACCACGACGTGGACCGGACCGGCCCCGCGCGACCCCCACCGCGCCCGGGCGGCCGACCCGTCGTCGGCGTGCCCGCACCCCCACCGCTCGACCCCGGCACGCCGCCCTCCGGCGTGCGACGGCGCACGGCACGACGCGTGCGCCGACCGACGGTCCCGTGCGCCCGCGGCTGCGACACGACCCACGACTCCACCGGGAGACCGCGATGACCGACACCCTCAGCCTGCCCACCCTCCGACCGGGCTCCCCGGCCCGACCCGCGCGGACGGACCGACCCGGCCGCGCGTCCCGGGCCGGCCGCGCCCTGCCGGTGGTGCACCTGCCCGCGCGCCTGCACCGTGCCTCCCGGCCGGTGGTGGCGGACGGTGAGCGCGCTCCCCGCTGGATGCGCGCGGTCGGTGCCGTGCTGCTGCTCGGCGGGGGCGCGCTGACGGCGGCCGTGCTCGGCTGGCCGGGGGACGCGCCGGAGGTCGCGCTGCTGCTGCCGGGCGTGGTCGCCCTCGTCGCCGGAGCCCTGCTGCTGCTCGCGCGGACCGGCGTCGCGGTCACCGACACCGACGTGGTGCTGCACTTCCGACCGCTGCCGGCGCGCCGCATCGTCCGGCACCGGATCGCGGACGTCACGGTCGTCGAGGCGGACGCGCGCACCTTCGGCGGGGTGGGGCTGCGCCTGGGCCGTGGCGTGCGGGCGCTCCTGCTCACCCCTGGTCGGGGCCTGCGGATCACGGACGACCGGGGTCGGGTGACCTTCGTGCGGGCCGAGCACCCGGAGGAGCTGCTGCGCGCGCTCGTGGACTGACGCGGTCGCCGCTCTCGCTGCCGCTCCCGCTGCCGCTGCCGCTCCCGCTGTCGCTGCGGGCGATGCGAGGAATCTCGGGGCGGGCTGCGTGCTTATACACGCCATCGCCGAATCCGGTCAAGCCAGGACTGGACAGCGCGCGCCGGGGCGACCTATGATGACAGTTCGCGCTCCCTGGCATTCGTGTGTCGTCATATTGCGGTCGAACACGCGCCCTGGTGCAGCCGGTCCCGTATATGGCGGCGGGTCCCGCTCACCGATCATCCCACAGGTCCTCGACGGTCGTTGTCGTCGTGCGTTCCGTGTCGGTGGTCCCGGGGTCGCGCCGAGCGATCAATCCACTCACCTACGTGCTGCTCGTCAGTACCGGCCCGACGGGGCCTACCGGAGGTCACACCCTTGGCTGCTGCGCCCAACGCATCCACCAACCCCAAGAACGGTCGCAACCACTCGCGACTCTCGTTCGCCAAGATCACGGACACCCTCACGGTGCCGGATCTGCTCGCCCTCCAGACGGAGAGCTTCGACTGGCTCGTCGGCAACGACGTCTGGAAGGCCCGCCTCGCCGAAGGACAGGAGCAGGGTCGCACCGACCTCGCGCTGCACTCCGGCCTCGAGGAGATCTTCGAGGAGATCTCCCCGATCGAGGACCTCGGCGAGACCATGCAGCTCTCGTTCACGTCCCCGGAGCTCGAGGACCCGAAGTACTCCATCGACGAGTGCAAGGAACGTGGCAAGACCTACGCCGCGCCGCTGTACGTCAACGCCGAGTTCATGAACCACATGACCGGTGAGATCAAGACGCAGACCGTCTTCATGGGCGACTTCCCGCTCATGACCGAGCGCGGCACGTTCATCATCAACGGCACCGAGCGCGTCGTCGTCTCGCAGCTCGTCCGCTCGCCGGGCGTGTACTTCGAGCGCCAGCAGGAGAAGACGTCCGACAAGGACATCTACTCCGCCCGCGTCATCCCCTCGCGTGGTGCCTGGCTCGAGTTCGAGATCGACAAGCGCGACCAGGTGGGCGTGCGCATCGACCGCAAGCGCAAGCAGTCCGTGACCGTCTTCCTCAAGGCCCTCGGCCTGACGAGCGAGGAGATCATGGAGGAGTTCCAGGGCTTCGCCTCGATCGAGTCGACCCTCGAGAAGGACGCCGTCCTCACCAAGGAAGAGGCGCTCAAGGACATCTACCGCAAGCTGCGTCCGGGCGAGCAGGTCGCCGCCGAGGCCGCGCGTGCGCTCCTCGACAACTTCTACTTCAACCCGAAGCGCTACGACCTCGCCAAGGTGGGTCGCTACAAGCTGAACCGCAAGCTCGGCATCGACGCGCAGCTCTCGGACTCGGTGCTGACCGTGCAGGACATCGTCCGCACCATCAAGTACCTCGTCTCGCTGCACGCCGAGAAGACGACGCTGAACGGTGTCCGCGACGGCGAGCCCGTCCAGCTGCGCCTCGACGTGGACGACATCGACCACTTCGGCAACCGTCGCATCCGCGCCGTCGGCGAGCTCATCCAGAACCAGGTCCGCACGGGTCTGTCCCGCATGGAGCGCGTCGTCCGCGAGCGCATGACCACGCAGGACATCGAGGCGATCACCCCGCAGACCCTGATCAACGTGCGACCCGTCGTCGCCGCGATCAAGGAGTTCTTCGGCACCTCGCAGCTGTCGCAGTTCATGGACCAGAACAACCCGCTCGCGGGTCTGACGCACAAGCGTCGCCTGTCGGCCCTCGGCCCGGGTGGTCTGTCCCGTGAGCGTGCCGGCGTCGAGGTCCGCGACGTCCACCCGTCGCACTACGGCCGCATGTGCCCGATCGAGACCCCGGAAGGCCCGAACATCGGCCTGATCGGCTCGCTCGCGTCGTTCGGTCGGATCAACTCGTTCGGCTTCATCGAGACGCCGTACCGCCGCGTCGTGAACGGTCAGGTCACCACGACCATCGACTACCTCACGGCATCGGAGGAGGACGACTTCGTCGTCGCCCAGGCCAACGCGCCGCTGACCGACGACTTCCACTTCCAGGACGACAAGGTGCTCGTCCGGAAGAAGGGCGGCGAGGTCGAGCTCGTCGGCAAGGACGAGGTCGACTACATGGACGTCTCGCCGCGCCAGATGGTGTCGGTCGCGACCTCGCTCATCCCGTTCCTCGAGCACGACGACGCGAACCGCGCCCTCATGGGTGCGAACATGCAGCGTCAGGCCGTCCCGCTGCTCCGTTCCGAGTCGCCGCTCGTCGGCACCGGCATGGAGGGCTACACCGCGATCGACGCCGGTGACGTCGTCACCGCCGACAAGGCCGGTGTGGTCTCCGAGGTCTCGGCCGACGCCGTGACCCTGCAGCTCGACGAGGGCGGCACGCAGACCTACTACCTGCGCAAGTTCGACCGCTCGAACCAGGGCACGAGCTACAACCACCGCGTCATCGTCTCCGCAGGCGAGCGCGTGGAGCAGGGCGAGGTCATCGCCGACGGCCCCGCGACGGAGAACGGCGAGCTCGCGCTCGGCAAGAACCTCCTCGTCGCGTTCATGCCGTGGGAGGGCTACAACTACGAGGACGCGATGATCCTGTCGCAGAACCTCGTGAAGGACGACACGCTCTCCTCGATCCACATCGAGGAGTACGAGGTCGACGCCCGCGACACGAAGCTCGGCAAGGAGGAGATCACCCGCGACCTCCCGAACGTCAGCCCGGACCTCCTGGCCGACCTCGACGAGCGCGGCATCATCCGCATCGGCGCCGAGGTCCGCCCCGGCGACATCCTGGTCGGCAAGGTCACGCCGAAGGGCGAGACCGAGCTCTCGGCCGAGGAGCGCCTCCTCCGCGCGATCTTCAACGAGAAGTCGCGCGAGGTGCGCGACACCTCGCTGAAGGTGCCCCACGGTGAAGAGGGCACGATCATCGGCGTCAAGGTGTTCGACGCGCAGGACGGCGACGACGAGCTCGGCTCGGGCGTCAACCAGCGCGTGGTCGTCTACATCGCCCAGAAGCGCAAGATCACCGCGGGTGACAAGCTCGCCGGTCGTCACGGCAACAAGGGCGTCATCTCGACGATCCTGCCGGTCGAGGACATGCCGTTCCTCGCGGACGGCACCCCGGTCGACATCGTGCTCAACCCGCTCGGCGTCCCCGGCCGCATGAACTTCGGCCAGGTCCTCGAGATCCACCTCGGGTGGCTCGCGAAGCAGGGCTGGAACGTCGAGGGCATCCAGGAGTGGGCATCGGCCCTGCCGGAGGCAGCGCACAGCGCGGCGCCCGGCACGAAGGTCGCCACCCCGGTGTTCGACGGTGCGTACGAGCGCGAGATCGAGGGGCTCCTCGACTCGACGCTCCCGAACCGCGACGGCGAGCGCCTGATCGGTTCCTCCGGCAAGGCGCAGCTCTTCGACGGCCGCTCCGGCGAGCCGTTCCCGGAGCCCGTCTCGGTCGGCTACATGTACATCCTCAAGCTGCACCACCTGGTCGACGACAAGATCCACGCCCGTTCGACCGGTCCGTACTCGATGATCACGCAGCAGCCGCTGGGTGGTAAGGCGCAGTTCGGTGGACAGCGGTTCGGTGAGATGGAGGTGTGGGCGCTCGAAGCGTACGGCGCCGCCTACGCCCTCCAGGAGCTCCTGACGATCAAGTCCGACGACATCCTCGGCCGCGTGAAGGTCTACGAGGCGATCGTCAAGGGCGAGAACATCCAGGAGCCCGGCATCCCCGAGTCGTTCAAGGTCCTCATGAAGGAGATGCAGTCGCTCTGCCTGAACGTCGAGGTCCTCTCGGCCGACGGCCAGGCGGTCAGCCTCCGCGACACGGACGACGAGGTCTTCCGTGCCGCTGAAGAGCTCGGCATCAACATCTCCTCGCGGTTCGAGTCGTCGTCCGTCGACGACATCTGAGCCGGCCCGTACCGAACACGTTTCGAACTCAGCAAGAGAGAAGAACATTGCTCGAAGCAACGTCATTTGACGCCATCCGGATCGGCCTCGCGACCGCCGAGGACATCCGTCAGTGGTCGTACGGCGAGGTCAAGAAGCCGGAGACCATCAACTACCGCACCCTGAAGCCCGAGAAGGACGGTCTGTTCGGCGAGCAGATCTTCGGTCCGTCCCGCGACTGGGAGTGCGCCTGCGGCAAGTACAAGCGTGTCCGCTTCAAGGGCATCGTCTGCGAGCGCTGCGGCGTCGAGGTCACCAAGTCCTCGGTCCGTCGTGAGCGCATGGGCCACATCGAGCTCGCCGCACCCGTCACGCACATCTGGTACTTCAAGGGCGTCCCGTCGCGCCTCGGGTACCTCCTCGACATGGCGCCGAAGGACCTCGAGAAGGTCATCTACTTCGCGGCGTACATGATCATCGACATCGATGAAGAGGGCCGTCACGCCGACATGCCCGGTCTCGAGAACGAGATGCGCCTCGAGATCAAGAACCTCGAGGGTCAGCGTGACTCGATCATCGCCGACCGCCTCAAGAAGCTCGAGGACGACCTCGCAGCGCTCGAGGAAGAGGGCGCCAAGGCCGACGTGAAGCGCCGGACCAAGGACACCGCCGAGAAGGAGATGTCCCAGGTCCGCAAGTCCTTCGACGAGGACATCACCCGCCTCGAGCGCGTGTGGGAGGACTTCCGCAACCTCAAGGTCGGCGACCTCAAGCCCGAGGACGCCGTGTTCCACGAGCTGCAGGACCGCTTCGGGATCTACTTCGACGCGTACATGGGCGCCGAGGCGATCAAGCTGCGGCTCGAGGCGTTCGACCTGGCCGCCGAGGCCGAGTCGCTGCGCCTGCAGATCGCGGAGGGCAAGGGCCAGAAGAAGATCCGCGCGATCAAGCGTCTGCGCGTCGTCAGCTCCTTCCTCGCCACCGGCAACTCGCCGGCCGCGATGGTGCTCGACGTCGTGCCGGTCATCCCGCCGGAGCTCCGCCCGATGGTGCAGCTCGACGGTGGCCGCTTCGCCACGTCGGACCTCAACGACCTCTACCGTCGTGTGATCAACCGCAACAACCGTCTCCGCCGCCTGCTCGACCTCGGTGCCCCCGAGATCATCGTGAACAACGAGAAGCGCATGCTGCAGGAAGCGGTCGACGCGCTGTTCGACAACGGTCGTCGTGGCCGCCCGGTCACGGGTACCGGCAACCGCGCCCTGAAGTCCCTGAGCGACATGCTCAAGGGAAAGCAGGGTCGCTTCCGCCAGAACCTGCTCGGCAAGCGCGTCGACTACTCGGGTCGTTCGGTCATCATCGTCGGCCCGCAGCTCAAGCTGCACCAGTGCGGTCTGCCGAAGCAGATGGCGCTCGAGCTGTTCAAGCCGTTCGTCATCAAGCGCCTCATCGACCTGTCGCACGCGCAGAACATCAAGTCGGCCAAGCGCATGGTCGAGCGCTCGCGTCCGCAGGTGTGGGACGTGCTCGAGGAGATCATCCGCGAGCGCCCCGTCCTGCTGAACCGTGCGCCGACGCTGCACCGCCTGGGCATCCAGGCGTTCGAGCCGCAGCTCGTCGAGGGCAAGGCCATCCAGCTCCACCCGCTCGTGTGTGCTGCGTTCAACGCGGACTTCGACGGTGACCAGATGGCCGTGCACCTGCCGCTGTCGGTCGAGGCCCAGGCCGAGGCCCGCATCCTGATGCTCGCCTCGAACAACATCCTCAAGCCGTCGGACGGCCGTCCGGTGACCCTGCCCGCACAGGACATGATCATCGGTCTGCACCACCTGACGACCGTCCGCGAGGGCGCGCTCGGCGAGGGCCGTGCGTTCTCGTCGGTCGCCGAGGCGATCCTGGCCAAGGACCAGAACACGCTGCACCTCAACGCGATGGTGAAGATCCGCATGTCGGGTGTCCACTTCGCCGAGGGCGAGGCGCCGGAGGGATACGAGGTCGGTCAGCCGATCCTCCTCGAGACCACCCTGGGCCGTGCGCTCTTCAACGAGACGCTGCCGGCGGACTACCCGTTCGTCCAGCGCGTCACCGACAAGGGCACCCTCTCCGCGATCGTCAACGACCTCGCCGAGCGCTACTCCAAGACCGAGACGGCCGCCGCGCTGGACCGGATCAAGGACGCGGGCTTCTACTGGGGCACGCGCTCCGGTGTGACCGTGGCGCTGTCGGACGTCGTGACGCCTCCTCGCAAGAAGGAGATCATCGCGGGCTACGAGGTCCAGGCCGCCAAGGTCCAGGGCGAGTTCGACAAGGGTCTGATCACCGACGCGGAGCGCCGCGCCGACCTGATCAAGATCTGGACCGAGGCCACGAACGAGATCGCGCAGGAGATGCGCGACAACTTCCCGATCGACAACACCATCAACCGCATGGTCTCGTCGGGTGCTCGTGGTAACTGGCTGCAGGTGCGCAACATCGCCGGTATGCGTGGTCTGGTGAACAACCCGAAGGGTGAGATCATCGCCCGCCCGATCATCAACTCGTACCGCGAGGGCCTGACCGTGGCGGAGTACTTCATCGCCACGCACGGTGCCCGCAAGGGTCTGGCGGACACGGCTCTCCGTACCGCCGACTCGGGCTACCTGACCCGTCGTCTCGTGGACGTGTCGCAGGACGTCATCATCCGTGAGGACGACTGCGGGACGACCCGTGGCCTCGAGCTCCCGATCGCGACCAAGGGCGAGGACGGCGGGCTCGTCCGCGACCCGCGCGTCGAGAACACGGTGTACTCGCGCACCCTGGCCGTCGAGGCCGTCGACGCGAACGGCACCGTGGTCGCCGAGGCCGGCTCGGACGTCGGTGACGTCCTGCTGGACACGCTGCTCGAGGCGGGTGTCGAGAGCATCAAGGTGCGCTCGGTCCTGACCTGTGAGTCCGCCGTCGGCGTCTGCGCGAAGTGCTACGGCCGTTCGCTCGCCACGGGCAACCTCGTCGACATCGGCGAGGCGGTCGGCATCATCGCCGCCCAGTCCATCGGTGAGCCGGGTACCCAGCTGACGATGCGTACCTTCCACACGGGTGGTTCGGCCTCGGCCGACGACATCACGCAGGGTCTGCCCCGCGTGACCGAGCTCTTCGAGGCCCGCACCCCGAAGGGCGCGTCCCCGATCGCCGAGGCCCCCGGCCGCGTCACGATCGAGGACACGGACAAGGGTCGTCGGATCATCCTCACGCCGGACAACGGCGACGAGCCGTTCATCTACCCGGTGCTCAAGCGTGCGACCCTCCTCATCGAGGACGGCCAGCACGTCGAGCTCGGCGAGCAGTTCATCGCCGGCACGGTGGACCCGAAGGAGGTCCTCCGGGTCAAGGGTGTGCGCGAGGTCCAGAAGCACCTCGTCAACGGTGTGCAGGACGTGTACGGCTCGCAGGGCGTGCCGATCCACGACAAGCACATCGAGGTCATCGTCCGCCAGATGCTCCGCAAGGTCACCGTCGTCGACCACGGCGACACCGACCTGCTGCCGGGTGAGCTCGTCGACCGGTCGCGCTACAACGCGCTGAACCGTGCGGCGCTGCAGGAGGGTCGCAAGACCGCCTCGGCTCGCCAGGAGGTCATGGGCATCACGAAGGCGTCCCTCGCGACCGAGTCGTGGCTGTCCGCCGCGTCCTTCCAGGAGACCACCCGCGTCCTCACGCAGGCGGCCATGGAGGGCAAGCAGGACCACCTCGTCGGCCTCAAGGAGAACGTCATCATCGGTAAGCTCATCCCCGCCGGGACGGGCCTCAGCCGGTACCGTGACGTGGACGTCGCCGCGACCGAGGAAGCCAAGGCGGAGCGGTACCCCAACCGCATCTTCGCCGACGACTCCTCGTTCTCGGACGCCGACCTGAGCTTCGTCGACTTCGACAGCTTCTCGTCGGACGACTTCACGCCGGGCACCTACAACTGAGCCTGAGCTGAACCCGGAAGGCCCCCGCATCCTCGGATGCGGGGGCCTTCCTCGTTGCTGAACCAGGGCCGGACGGGAGGCTCGTGGCGGGCCCGCCCCGTGCCTCCCGTCCGCCGGTCGGTCGGGTCTCAGGCGGTGCGGCCCTTCTCGTCGACCAGCGAGTACAGGCTGAGGACGTTGCCGTCGGGGTCGCGGACGTCGAACCAGTCGACGGCGCCGTCGACGCACTCGACCGGTCCGACGTCGATGCCGAGCGACCCGATGCGGGCGTGCTGCGACCGGACGTCGTCGACGCCGAAGCGGACGGTCGCGGGGCGTCGCTCGGCGTCGGCGTCGAGGTACAGCTGCAGCCAGATGCCGCCGATCTCGTACTCCACCACGCCGTCCTCGGGCTCGAGGTCCGGATCTGCCCGCTGGAACACTGCGCCGTACCAGAGGCAGGACGCCTCGATGTCGGAGACGGGGAGCCCCACGGTCACGCTCGTGATGTCCATGTCTCATCATGGCGCGCAGCGGCCCCGCACGTCGAGGGGTTCCTCGTGCAGGTGCCCAGGCCGCTGCACCGTTCTTCCTGCACGTGCCGGCACCTTCCTCCACAGGGCACGGCCGTGGACGTCCCGTCCACCGACACCCGGTCCGGACCCCGCGCCGACGTGCCGGAGCCGGAGCATCGACGCATGACGACCGCCAGCCGGACCACTCGGAACCAGTCGGTACCCCAGCACTGGGGGCACACGCCACCCCGTCGCCCCCTCGTTGTGGGACTGCGGGGGCCGGACCGGGCGGCCGTAGCGTGGACGGGCGCCGCGCCGCTGCGGGGCACACCCCCACGACCCGGTCTCGACCCGAAGGAGGCCCCGGGACACATGGCCACCCTGTCCGAGATCCTCATCCTCAACGGCGCACTGCCGATCGAACACCTCGACTCCATGACCGGCGACGAGGCGATCGACGAGCGTGCCATCCGTTCCCTGGTGGACCAGGGCGTCGTGAGCGAGGCGCAGTACATCACGGCGCGCGCGGCCTCGAACAACTCCCACACCGTGCCGCTGACCGACTACCCGGTCGACGGCACCGCGGTGTCGATGCTGCCTGCGGCGCTCTGCCGTCGCCACGGCGTGCTCGGCATCGGGTTCGAGGGCGAGACGCTCGTGCTGGCGATGGTGAACCCGTCGAACGTGCTCGCGATCGACGACGCCCGCACCGCATCGGGTCGCGCGATCAAGCCGCTCCAGGTGGAGGAGCGCGACCTCGTCAGCGCCCTCGACCGGTACCTGCGTGCGGACGACGAGCTGAACGACCTGACCTCGTCGCTCGAGGACCAGTCGGCCGTGCAGAGCCAGCAGCAGGTGGACCTGACCGACGGTGCGCTCGACGACGTCCCGATCGTCCGCTTCGTCAACCTGCTCGTGTCGCAGGCGATCCAGGACCACGCCTCCGACATCCACATCGAGCCGGGCGAGCACGAGGTCCGGGTGCGCTACCGCATCGACGGCGTGCTGCACGAGATGGCTCCCGCCCCGAAGAACATCCAGAACGGCGTGATCAGCCGGCTCAAGATCATGAGCGACATCGACATCGCCGAGCGTCGGAAGCCGCAGGACGGCCGGATGTCGGTGCGGCACGGCGGCCGGCAGATCGACCTGCGCGTGGCGACGCTGCCCACGGTGTGGGGCGAGAAGGTCGTCATGCGCATCCTCGACAACACGAACACGTCGCTGACGCTCAAGGACCTCAACCTGCTGGAGCAGAACTTCCAGGCGTACCAGCGGTCCTACTCGAAGCCGTACGGCATGATCCTGGTCACCGGGCCCACCGGTTCGGGCAAGTCCACCACGCTGTACACAACGCTCAACGCCGTCGCGAAGCCCGAGATCAACGTCATCACGGTCGAGGACCCGGTCGAGTACCGGATGGCCGGGATCAACCAGGTGCAGGTCAACCCGAAGGCCGGCCTGACCTTCGCGTCCGCGCTGCGCTCGATCCTTCGATCCGACCCGGACGTGGTGCTCCTCGGTGAGATCCGCGACCACGAGACCGCGCAGATCGCGATCGAGGCCTCGCTCACCGGGCACCTGGTGCTCTCCACCCTGCACACGAACGACGCCCCGTCGGCCGTCACCCGTCTGACGGAGATGGACATCGAGCCCTTCCTGGTCGGGTCCGCGCTCGACTCGGTGGTCGCCCAGCGGCTGGCCCGCCGGCTCTGCGACCGGTGCAAGGCCCCTGCCGTGTACGAGGCCGAGCAGCTGCACGCGCTCGGGTTCCTCGACCGTCCGGACGCGCCCGTGCCGGAGTTCTCCGCGCCGGTCGGGTGCGCCGTCTGCTCGAACACCGGGTACCGCGGCCGCATCGCCCTGCACGAGGTCATGACCGTGACCGAGGAGATCGAGCGCCTCGCGGTCGCGCGCGCCTCGAGCGCCGAGATCAGCCGCGTCGCCCAGCAGCAGGGCATGCTCACGCTCCGGCAGGACGGGTGGGAGAAGGTCAAGCTCGGCCTGACCAGCGTCGACGAGATCCTGCGCGTGGTCGCGTAGCCCGGGAGCACGAGGACGATGAACGAATCGGTGTACGACATCGAGGCCGGCGACGACCCCGTCGCCGGGTGGCACCCCGGGAGTCCGGGCAACGAGGTCGGTGGCCGTCGGGCTGCGCGGCTCGCGGCTGCTGCTGCGGCCGCTGCGGCGTCGGCGCACGCGGTGACGCCGACCGACATGGCCGCCGTGCCGACGTCGAGCAACGCCGTCTACGACCTGTCGACCGAGGGCGGCTGGGAGGCATCGGCTGTCTGGGGCGACCCGCTCGGCACGGTGGCCACGGGGACGACCCCGGCCGGTGGGTCGTCGTGGCCGCCGCCCGCCGGTGACCCCGTCGCCGTGCCGGTGGCGCAGCCGCAGGCCGCGCCGGCGACGCCCCCTGCGGCGGTCCCGCCGTCGACCGCGGCGTACGGGTACGCGGATGCGGTGACCGAGCACCTGCCGGTGGCGCCCGCGGTGGCGACCACGAGCCTCCAGACCGTCTCCCCGGGGGTGCCCGGTCGCACGATCACCGGCACCGCTGTCCCCGGGCCCGGGGTCGATCCCGCGTCACACCCCGAGATCGGCTTCACGCGCCACGCTCGCGAGGTCGCCGACGCCGACCTCATCACGGCTCTGTCGCAGGTCGTGTACCAGGGAGCGTCCGACCTCCACGTCACCGCGGACGCCCCACCCACCGTGCGGGTCGACGGGTCGCTGCGTCCCGCGGTGCCCGGGGGGCCGTGGGCGCGCAACAAGGTCATCGCCGCGCTGAAGACGCTGCTCACGCCCGAGCAGGCCGGCCAGTTCGACCACGAGCAGGAGCTCGACTTCGCGTACTCGCTCTCGCCGGAGTTCCGCTTCCGCGTGAACTACTACCAGCAGCGCGGCAACTGGGGCGCGGCGTTCCGCATCATCCCGACGAAGATCAAGACGCTCAAGCAGCTCGGCATCCCCGCGCACGTCGGGGAGTTCGCGAAGCTGCCCCGCGGACTCGTGCTCGTGACCGGGCCGACCGGCTCCGGCAAGTCGACGACCCTCGCTGCGCTCATCGACCTGGTCAACGAGACCCGTGCCGACCACATCGTGACGGTCGAGGACCCGATCGAGTTCATGCACGAGCACAAGAAGGCGATCATCAACCAGCGCGAGGTCGGTGCCGACACGCACTCGTTCGCCGCCGCGCTGAAGCACGTGCTGCGGCAGGACCCCGACGTCATCCTGATCGGTGAGCTCCGCGACCTCGAGACCATCTCCGTCGCCCTGACCGCCGCCGAGACCGGCCACCTGGTCTTCGCGACCCTGCACACGCAGAGCGCTCCCGGCACGATCGACCGCGTCATCGACGTGTTCCCGCCGCACCAGCAGGGGCAGATCCGCACCCAGCTGGCGGCGACCCTCGAAGGGGTCGTCTGCCAGACCCTCGTGCCGAAGGCGAACGGATCAGGCCGCGTCGTCGCCACCGAGATCATGAAGACGACGCCCGCGATCGCGAACCTGGTGCGCGAGGGCAAGACGTACCAGATCACCTCGGCGATGCAGGCCGGCCGCGACGCCGGGATGCACACGATGGACCAGGACCTCGCCGAGCTCGTCAACGTCGGTACCGTCACCCGGGCCGCGGCGATGGAGAAGGTGCACGACGAGGACGGCTTCGACCGGCTCGTGCAGCGCGTCGAGTCGCCGTCCGACTCGTCCGCCGCGGCGATCGCCGCCTCCGAGATCGACTTCGGCGACAAGTACTCCGGAGGCCACTGATGTCACTCGCGTTCGACTACCGGGGCCGCGACGGCGCCGGCAAGCTCGTCAAGGGTCGGCTCGACGCAGCGTCCGAGGGGGCCGTCGTGCAGCGGCTCCGGACGATGGGCGTCTCGCCGATCGCGATCACCGAGGCGAAGCCGGGCACCGGGCTGCAGACCGAGATCAAGATCCCGGGGTTCGAGAAGGGCGTCGGGCTCAAGGACCTGGCGATCATGTCGCGCCAGGCCTCGACCATGCTGTCGTCCGGGCTCTCGCTGCTGCGTGCACTCACGATCCTGGCCGACCAGACGGACAACAAGAAGCTCAGGGACATCCTCGGCAAGGTCCGTGACGACGTCGAGCGGGGCGTCTCGTTCTCCGACGCCGTGGCGAAGTACCCGGTCGACTTCCCGCCGATCATGATCAACATGATCCGAGCCGGCGAGACGGGCGGGTTCCTGGACCAGGCGATGGACTCGATCGCGACGAACTTCGAGAAGGAGCACAAGCTCCGGTCGACGATCAGGTCGGCCATGACCTACCCGGTCGTGGTGCTCGTGATGTCGCTGCTGGCCGTCGTGGTCATGCTGATCTTCATCGTGCCGATCTTCCAGAAGATGTTCTCGTCGCTCGGGGGGCACCTCCCGCTGCCGACCATGGTGCTCGTCTACGCGTCACACGCAATGGTCTACGTCGGCCCGGTGCTGCTGGTCGGCGCGATCGCGATCTGGCTCTGGTGGCGGGCCAACAAGAACACGGACCGTGTGCGGGGGCTCATCGACCCGGTGAAGCTCAGGCTGCCGGTCTTCGGGCAGTTGAACCGGAAGATCGTCATCGCACGGTTCGCCCGGAACCTGTCGAACATGATCGGCGCCGGCGTCCCGATCCTGCAAGCGCTCCAGATCGCGGGCGAAGTGTCGAACAACTTCGTCGTGGAGCGCGCTCTCGGCCGCGTTTCCGAATCGGTCAGGAAAGGTGAATCGATCGCGGTGCCGCTCGATCGCGAAACGGTCTTCCCGAAGATGGTCTCGCAGATGGTGGCGGTCGGCGAGGACGCCGGATCGCTCGAGGTCATGCTCGAGAAGATCTCGATCTTCTACGACAACGAGGTCGAAGCGACGACGGAATCCCTCACGGCATTGATCGAACCGCTGTTGATCGCATTCCTCGGCGTCGTTGTGGGCGGGATGATCGTCGCGCTGTACCTCCCGATCTTCGAGATCACCTCGCTCGTCAAGTAACTCGACGGCGCACGCCCTCCGTTCGGGGGTTCGTCAGGAATCCCGCACCCCCGGTACTGGGGGCATTTCGCAACGCAGATCACCCCCGTTCTCGGGATTATGCCCGGAAAAGGCCGTCAATACGCTTGCCAGCGGCGGCGGAGCACTCTGCGGCACATCCCCATCGCATTCCCCAGAAGAATGGAATCCACCATGTACTTCGCTCTCATGGGCAAGCTCGACGCTCGCCGCAAGGGCCTCCTCGAGGACAAGGAGAAGGGCTTCACGCTCATCGAACTCCTGGTCGTCGTGATCATCATCGGCATCCTCGCCGCGATCGCCATCCCGGTGTACCTGAACGTGCAGAACAACGCGAAGGACGCATCGGCGAAGTCGGACATCCAGAACGCGAAGACGGCGGTCATCGCCGCGTACACGGCGAACAATGCCTTCCCCGCAAACCTCAGCAACCTCAGTGGGTACAGCCCGAGCGGAACCTACGAGTCCGGTAAGGGCGCCGCTCCGTCGCTCGTCCGTTCGAACGCGACCAACGGCACGTTCTGCATCCAGGTCACGAGCAACTCCACCAAGCAGTTCTACGTGGACCAGGACGGCGGCGCGAAGGACGGCGCCTGCCCGTCCGTGACCCCGTAGTCCACCAACACGTGCCGGGCTCGCCTCGAACGGGGCGGGTCCGGCTCACTGCCGGAACCAGCTGTCTCACGGAGGTGATCTCGTGCAGCGACTCTCGACACTCGTCGACGAGGCACGCAACCGTGACGACGGGTTCTCGATCATCGAGGTGCTCGTCGCCATGACGGTGTTCGCGATGATCGCCGCCGGTGTCGCGATGGGGATCGCGAGCTCGCTCTACCTCGCGCACGGGTCCCGCTCGCGCGAGGTCGCCATCAACCTGGCGCAGGACGCCATCGACCGTGCGCGGACCTCGACCAACCTCTTCGGTGTGGTGGACGGTACGTCACAGCGGACGGTGGGCGGAGTCGACTACTCGATCACGCAGACAGCGCGTTGGGTCGCCACCGCGGGAGCCGCCAACGCCTGCGGCGCCGGCGGTGGCCCGCTGGCGTACAAGCGGGTGTCGATGACCGTCAGCTGGACGGCGGGCGGGCGCGGCGACGGACAGTCCGTCTCGATGAACAGCCTCGTCGCTCCGCCCACGTCGGTCACCGCTCCGAACCTCGGGACGATCATCGTCGCCGTATCCCGGGTGGACGGCAGCGGGAACTCCGGCGTCAGCGTCGGCATCAGCCCGAACCGCACGAACCCGAACGGGGCCACTGCCATCACGTCGACGATCGCGGCGACCGACGTGACCGGGTGCACGTACGCCCTCAACGTCAAGCCCGGGTCCTACGACGTGACGCTGTCGAAGTCCGGCAACATCGACGACGGTACGTCCTCGGGATCGCTCGGCGCGCAGACCGGGACCCCCTCGACCACCGTGCGCGTCCAGGCCAACCAGACGTCCTCGGCGACGTTCAACTACGACGATGCGCTGACCGTCGCCCCCCAGTGGATCGACCCGAACGCCAGCACGACGGCGTTCACCGCGCCGTCGTCCGCGCCCGTTTCGCTCCGTCGGAAGACCGCTGACTTCGGACCGTACGCAGCCGGCACGACCGCGCAGGTGTTCCCGTTCACGGACGGGTACAAGGCCGTTGCCGGCACCCCCGCCGCCTGTGCGAGCACCGATCCGGAGAACTGGACGACGGCCAACGGTGCGTCGGTCGCCCCGCGGGGCGTCGGACAACCCCTCGTGGGGACGAACGCCGTCAGGGCGCCGGTGCAGATCCTCACCGTGAAGCTCGCGGGGAACGGTGACAACGCGCTCACCGCGACGACGACCGCGCCGACACCGAACTCGGGGGATCCGGGCTGCGCGACGGCCGCGAGCTACACCTTCAGCGGCCTCCCCGCCGGCGGCACGGTCACCATCGCGCTGCCGTACGGCACCTACACGCTGCAGTCCGGCTCCGTGACGCGGATCCTGGGCGGGGTCATCACGATCTCGTACTCGGGCGGGGCCCCCACCGTGTCGCCTGCAGTCGGCGTGTCGGTCTCGGGGAACAAGGTCCTGCTCGACCCGAGGCGCGCACCGTGATGCGCGTGTTGCGGCGGCTGCACCAGGACGATCGCGGCGTCTCCCTCGCGGAGCTCATCGTCGTGCTCAGCGTCACGACGCTCGTGCTCGCGATGGTCGGGGCGTTCTTCGCATCGGTCTCACGTGCTTCGAGCACCGCGACCGGGGTCGACTCGAACACCCGCGTTGCCTCGACGGCGATGCGCGAGATGCAGCGCATGTTCCGTGTGGCGTCCAACAACCCCGTGGCCAGCGGGGTGAACACGCAGTACGCGTTCCAGTACGCGTCGGCGACGTCCGTCCGCTTCTTCGCCTACATCAACCTGAACTCGACGGTCGACGTGCAACCGGTCGAGGTGCAGTTCACGCTCGATCCCACGAGCGGCACGATCACCGAGACGAAGTGGAACGGCACGCCGACCGACATCACGCGCAGCTACTTCGACTTCCCGCGTGCGAGCACACCGACCCTCCCGAACACGCCGACGTCGACGCTGAGGCTCGCGGAGTCGGTCGTCCCCACGACGCTGTTCACCTACCGCAACGCTGCGAACGTGGTCCTGACGCCGACGGCGAACGGCCTCAGCGCCACGGACCTCCAAGCCGTCACCTCGGTGTCGATCGGGCTCACGGTGGGTGAGCGCGACGCGACCAGACCGTCGGCAGCCAACAACGTCACGCTCACGAGCACCGTGGGCATGCCCAACCTCCGGAGCTGATCGTGCGGCGGACACTGAACGCACTCCGCGCGGCGGACGACGACCGAGGGGTCGCGCTCGTCGCTGTGCTCGGCATCGGCATGATCGTCCTGATCCTGGCGGCGACGATGATGGGCATCGCGACCACGGGCGCGACGAAGACGTCCTCGGATCGCGACTACGCGAACGCAATGGCAGCCGCGTACGCCGGTCTCGCCGAGTACCAGTCGCGGGTCAACGCCGACAACACCTACGCGACGAAGTACGGCGACGCCGGTCAACCGTTCAGCACCGGAGACACCTTCCCGAAGGGCACCGGCGGCAACGCCGCCTTCACCAGCTGGGTGGTGGTGCCGGACTCGTCGGGTTCGGGCGGGGCCTCGTCGTACCGGTACGCCGTGGACAACAGCATCTACGGGCAGCAGGGCATCGTGCGCGTCCAGGTGACCGGTAGGGCCGGGAGCACGACGCGGACGCTCGTCGCCAACGTGAAGCCGGACGGCTTCTCGAACTACCTCTACTGGACCGACTTCGAGTCCGGCGACCCCGACATCACCGGGGAGACCTGCACGAACGTGTACCAGAACGCGGACTTCACCGCGAGGCCGTCGAACGGCGGCTCTGCCTGCAGTCGCATCCAGTTCCAGGACGGCGACGTGTTGAACGGTCCGATCCGCTCGAACGACATGATGCTCATCTGCGGCGGAACGTTCATGAACACGGTCCAGTCGGCGCAGGGTTGGAGCAACCGCGTCTGCAGCCCGACGCGAACGCCGTCGTTCAAGTACTACAGCGGCTACCAGCCCGAGGTTGTCGGTTCGTACACGCCGCCGTCGACAGTCAGCGCCGGTCGCGATCGCATGTACTCCGACGACTCCACGGTCACCGGCACCTCGCCGGGTACCGGGTGCCTCTACACCGGGCCGACACAGATCACGTTCCTCGGCAACGGTCAGATGAAGATCCGCTCGCCGCTGACACTCGCGACGAACCTGCAGAGGACGTCGCCGTACGGATCAGCACCGTCCAAGTGCGGTGCCATCTCCGACCTCCAGGGCGCAGGGGCGACCGTCAGCACGAGCCTGCTGGCCAACAACCTCGTCTACGTCCAGGACGAGCCCGCCAGTGCAGGCAGCGGCAGCTCGACCAACCCGAACTACTACTTCTCGAGGTACACGACGTCGAACGCCCCCTCTGCGTGCATGAAGACGCCGTCGGTGACGGACAACGGGCTGGGCTTCCCGTTCCGCGGTTCCATCCCCGGCTACTCGGGAACGTACTCGGAGTCGAAGCCGAGGGACGCGCAGGGCAACTCGATCGCGTTCAGCACGGCGTACGGCTGTTCGAACGGTGACCTCTTCGTGTCCGGCAAGGTCGATGCGTCGATCACACTCGTCGCCGAGAACTACGTCTACATCACCGGCGACCTCCAGTACACGACGAACCGCGCGGCGTCGACCGTCGCCGGCATCGTCGGGCAGGAAGCCGTGATGGTGTGGAACCCGATGTACGTCTCGGGCGGCACGAGCTACCCGTTCCTCACCGACGACCGAACGGTGTCCGGCGCGATCCTCTCCAACCAGGGCACCTTCACCGTCCAGAACTACGCGTACGGCGGCGATCGAGGGACCCTGACCCTGAACGGGTCGATCGCCCAGCGGTACCGCGGCGCGGTCGGCAAGGGGAACAACGGGTACCTGAAGGCGTACGGGTACGACTCGAGCCTCACGAGCTACACGCCTCCGTTCTTCCCACAGCCCGTGGTCACGACGTACAAGGTGACCTCGCAGATCGAGGTCGCACCGGCCTACGACCCGAACGGCAGGGCGCTGTGACGGTCCTCGCCCTCATGACCACGGTCGGCGGGACGATCGGGCTCGCGATCGGATCGTTCCTCAACGTCGTCGTCCACCGGGTGCCTGCCGGGGTGTCCGTCGCGGCGCCCGCGAGCACCTGTCCGAGGTGCGGCCACCCGATCCGTGCCCGCGACAACGTGCCGGTGCTCTCCTGGCTCCTGCTCCGGGGCCGCTGTCGAGACTGCGCCCTGCCCATCTCCGTGCGGTACCCGCTCGTGGAACTGGTCACGGCGCTCCTCTTCGTCGCGGTGGTGGTGCGGTTCGGACCGACCGTGGTGTCCGCTGCGGCACCGCGTCTCGTCGTTGCCGCCGTCCTGGTCCTCGGAGCCCTGCTCTACCTCGTGTCGATCTCCGTGGCCCTCGCACTCATCGACCTCGACGTCCACCGACTCCCGAACGCACTCGTCCTGCCGGCCTACCCCGTGATCGGGGCGCTCCTCGTCGCGGCCAGTGCGCTCGACGGTGACTGGCCGGCCCTGGGCAGAGCGCTGGTCGGTCTCGTCGGGCTCGGCGGCGGGTACCTCCTGCTCGCACTCGCGGTTCCCGGTGGGATGGGGCTCGGGGACGTCAAGCTCGCTGGAGTCCTCGGCTTCGTCCTCGCGTACCTCGGATGGGGACCCCTCACAGTGGGAGCTTTCGGCGCCTTCGTCCTGGGCGGTACGTTCGCGATCGGTCTCCTGACGACCGGGCGCGCGAAGCGTCGAACCGGCATCCCCTTCGGCCCGTGGATGCTCGTTGGTGCCTGGATCGGCGTGTTCGCCGGCGAGGCCGTCCTCGGCGGGTACCTCCAGTTCACAGGCCTGGCCTGAGGAAGGACCTGACATGGTCAAGAGTGTGGTCGGCGTCGACATCGGCGGGGAGAGCATCCGGGCAGTGGAGGTGGTGAACCCCGACAAGCCGGCGGCGACGATCCAGCGCATCGCGGAGGTCTCCCTCGTCTCGGGGTCCACCAAGCGAGGCGAGGTGCTCGAGCCGAACACGGTCGCCGCCAGCCTCCGAGAGCTCTGGAAGCTCGGCCGGTTCCGGTCCAAGGACGTCGTGCTCGGCGTGGGCAACCAGCGGGTGCTGTCACGCGACCTCACGGTGCCTCGCGCTCCGCTCGCGCAGATCCGCGAATCACTGCCCTTCCAGGTCCAGGACATGCTCCCGGTCCCGGTCGGTGACGCGATCCTGGACTTCTACCCGGTCTCGGAGACCGACGGACCGGACGGACCGCTCGTCCACGGTCTCCTCATCGCCGCGGTGAAGGACGCGGTCCTCGCCAACGTGCGTGCAGTCCAGTTGGCTGGCTTGAACCCGGTCGGCGTGGACCTCATCCCGTTCGCGCTCTCCCGCGTCTACCTGCCGGCCGCCAAGTACCCGGGGACGCACGTGCTCGCCGAGATCGGAGCGAACACGACGACGGTGGTCATCGCGACGGACGGTGTGCCCCAGTTCGTCCGGATCATCCCCACCGGAGGGGACGGACTGACGCAGTCGCTGGCTACCGCCCTGGACATCCCGGTCGAGCAGGCCGAGGCAGTGAAGCGGTGGATCGGCCTCGGTGATCGCGCGCAGACCGCAGACGACCTCCGCGCAGCATCGGTCATCCAGGAACTCGCAAGCGAGCTGCTGACGAGCCTCCGCAACACCGTCAACTACTTCACGAGCACCCGCGAGGGGTCGGTGATCACGAGTCTGGTCATCGCCGGCGGTGGTGCAAGTCTCCCGGGCTTCGCAGAAGCCCTGCAGGGCCACACCCGGATCCCCGTCGTCCTGGGCGATGCGATGTCCGACGCCGCCATGAGCCGGTTCATCCGTCGAGAAGACGTCACCTCGCGCGGCAGTGCCGTCGCCGTAGCCTGGGGCCTCGCCAACGGGAGCAGCGCAGCATGACCAAGATCCTCGAACTGCCGAAGCGACGTGGTGCCGCGACACGGGAGAGCCGCATCGCCGCCGAGACCGCGCAGCGGACGAAACGTCAGGGGAAGACCGCGGGCGGATCGCTCGTGGTCGGTGGCGTCCCGTCCGTCGACCTCCTGCCCACCGAGGTGCACGTCGATCGTCGTGAACGCGCCGTCGTGCGGCGCGCTTGGCTGGCCGTCCTGATCCTGGCGATCGCCGCCGCCACCGCAGTCGTCCTGGTGTCGATGCTCGCGGCGCAGGCCGATGCACAACTGGAGCAGGCACGGCAGGAAACGGGAGCCCTCTTGCTCCAACAACAGCAGTTCCGTGACGTCCGCGCGATCGAGAAGCAGTCGGAGCTCCTCCGTGCGGCGCAGGCCGTCGGCGGGTCGACCGAGGTCGAGTGGCAGCCGACGTTGCAGCGGATCCAGGACCTGCTCCCGTCCGGCGTGACGATCACCGGAGTCCAGGTCGATTCCGCCACCCCGCTCGAGGCCTACCCGCAGGGGACGAGTCCGCTCCAGGGGCAGCGCATCGCGACCCTCACGATCGATGCCGCGAGCACCACGCTGCCGTCCGTCCCGGCATGGCTCGACTCGCTGAAGGGCATCCCGGCCTTCGTCGACGCGAATGCGAACTCGGTGACCCTCGACGCCGCGACGAACGTCTACACGGTCGACATGACCATCCACCTCGACGATGACGCGTTCAGCGGCGAGTACGACCTGAAGGGCAAGTCGTGAGCAGGAACAAACTGATGCTGATGCTCGCGTCCGTGGCAGCCGTCGTGGTCGTGGTCGGGGCGTTCTTCCTCGGCGTCCAGCCGCAGCTCGACCGGGCGACAGCCGCCAGCGCGGAGCAGGCTTCCGTCGAGCAGACGAACCGCACGACCCGTGAGGAGCTGGAGCGGTTGCGGGAGCAGGCGGAGACGCTCCCCACGATGCAGTCCGACCTGGCGGCTTTGCAGGCCTCGGTCCCCGATTCCGCCGCGGTGGCTCCGTTCATCACAGAACTCAATGCGACGGCCGAGGCGAGCGGTGTCAAGATCGCCTCCATCACCGTCGGCGATGCGATGGAGTACGCGCCGCCCGCGTCGTCGAGTACCGACGCCGGTACGGCCACCGACGCCGGTACGTCCACCGATGCCGCGTCGGCCTCCCCGTCGGCGTCCCCATCCCCGACTGCGACGCCCTCTGTGCCGAAGTCGCCAGGCGTGACCACGAACGGCAGCATCACCGCGACGAACTTCTCGGTGATCCCGGTCTCGGTGTCGGTCGACGGCGAGTTCTCCGAAGCGCTCGCCTTCGTGAAGGGGGTCCAGTCAGACCCTCGCCTGTTCCTGGTCGACTCGATCTCCTCGTCGCTCGCCGAGGCCTCGTCGTCCGACGCAGCGGCCGGATCAGCGGCGCCGACGTGGACCTTCAGCGGGACGATCTACGTGTTCAAGGACGCCGCCTCGACGCAAGCCGAACAGGCCGCGGCAGCGTCCTCGTCGAGCGCCTCGACGAACGGCTGACGCCCCTCCGCAGAGCCCCCCACGAAGTGGGTGCGACACGCCACGCCGCACCCGCTTCCGCGACACCCGTCGGTGTGCCTACGATGCTCCCGACGCCGCACTCGCGGCTGCTCACACCCCTCTCGGACGGTCGCCTCAGGACGGCCGTTCCTCGTCGTGCCCGGAGTCGCGCGTGTTTGTCGGAATCGTGGAGTTCCTCGGTTGGTTCGGAGCAGTAACCGTTCTCGCAGGTTACCTGCTGTTCTCGCTGGGCAAGATCCCGAACGGGCCGCTCTACCAGTCCCTCAACCTGGTCGGCGGGCTGTCCGTCGCCATCAACGTCGCTGCGCACCACGCGGTCCCGTCGACGATCGTGAACGGCGTCTGGGCCGTCATCGCCGTCGTGGTCCTGGTGCGCATGGGCCGCGCGCGCCGGGCCGCCCGACGGGGAGTCCCCGAGTCCCCGACGGTCGCCGTCCTGCACGTCGAGCCCCCGACGACGACCGCCGTCCTGCCGGTCGTCGGGCCGGCGCTGCGCGACCACGAGGCGGCGCCGGCCGAGAGCCGGCCCGAGGCGGAGCCGGGGGAGGGCGAGCGTGCCGAGCCGCGCCTCCAGGACGACACCGTGTCGACGCCCGTCGCCCCCATGACCGAGTCCGTCCCGGTCATCACCGCGACGATCGCGCTCGCGCTCGTCGCGGCCGCGCAGCAGCACGAGCAGCAGCAGCACGAGCAGCGGGACGAGCAGCAGCAGCACGACCAGCGGCAGCACGACCAGCGGCAGCCCGAGCAGCTGCACGAGCTCGAGCGCGCCCAGGAGCACACCGCCCGCTGACGCGGCGACGCCGGGCCCGTCATCCAGGGTGCCCGGCAGTACGATCGAGCCATGTCCCGGTGGCTGATCGCGACGATGACGTCGGTCCTCTTCATCGCGCTCGTCATCGCGGTGATGGGCTTCGAAGCCCTCCTCGCGGACGTCGAGGCGATCCCGCAGCCGGACGCGAGCCCCTACCTCGGACCGACGATGGTGGTCGCGGCGGCCGCGGTCGTGTTCCTCGCGACGGCCGCGGGCATCCGCGAGGGAAACCCCGGCGTCACCGGACTCGTCGCCGCTGCCGGCACCTACTTGGCGATGCTCGCGACGGGGGCGGTGGGCTACTCGATGTCGCGTGGTGACGGCACGGAGCTGCTCGTCTTCCCCGCGGGCTCCGCGCTGAGTCCGTTCGTGGTCGGCTCGGTGGTCGTCGCGCTGCTCTGCGTCCTCGGCGGGGTGTCCGCCGCCCGCCACCAGGCTCGCCAGCGTTCCGCGGACGCAGCTCCCGGCGGGGAGGGTGACCGGCGCTGAGTCCGGTCGCTCGCGAGCGGATCGTCCCCGACCCGCTCGGGCAAAGGTCCTTCGCCGTCCACAGCCCGGTCGGGTGACACCGCCCGGCGGTAGGATCCCGGAGCAGGCACAGGCACGACGGGGGACGCATGACCGACAACCAGCCGGACGGGTGGGCACGGGTCCCGCACGTCGACACGCTCCGCGGCACGCAGGAGCCGCCGGTGGCCGTCACCGTCCCGGCTGCATCCCGTCCGCGTCGCCGCATGCGTCGCGGTGCACTGGTGGGCATCATCGCCGGCGGTGCGGCCACGGTGCTGCTGCTCGCCACGGGCGTCGTCGGGTACGCGGTCCAGTCCTCCTCGCACTCGGCCGACCGGCCGGTGCGCGCCTTCCTCGACGACCTGACGGCCGGCCACGTGGACGACGCACTGCGCCTGGCGGGTGTCGACCACGACGACGCGGACGTCCTGCTGACCGACGCCGCCTACGCGAAGGCCACCGACCGCGTCACCGGCTACCGCATCGCGGCGACGCGCACCGACGGTGACACCGCGACCGTGCGCGCCTACCTGCGGCAGGGCGGCCGGGACGTCGCGTCCACCTTCACGCTCGACCGCACGGGGACCGACTGGGGGGTCTTCCCCGTGTGGGAGCTCCAGGCTCCCGACCTCGGACGCGTACAGGTCTCGGTACGCGGCCCGGGCGGCACGCCGGTCGAGGTCGCGGGTCAGCGCGTCCGGACGTCCGACGACGGCATCGCCGACCTGATCGCACTCCCTGGCTCGTACGCCGTGACGGTCGACGGCGGCAAGTGGTTCACGGCAGCGGGTGCGACCGCCCGCATCTCCGGCTTCGACGGGACCAGCTCGGCCCCGGTCTCCATGACGACGGAGCTCACGGACGACGGTGAGCAGGCGGCGCAGCAGGCGGTCGACCGCTGGGTCGACGGCTGCATCGCCTCCACCGACCCGGCCCCCGCGGGCTGCAGCTTCTACGCCTACGGCGAGGACCCCGCCTATACGTACACGAACCAGAAGTGGACACTCGAGCAGCGTCCGCAGGTGACGGTCGGCGGGTGGCTGTCGCGCGGGTGGGCGGTCTCGACGACGAGTCTCGGTCGCGCCACGTTCACTGCCGACATCTCCGGGCCGGGCGGCGTCGGCACGGCCTCGGCGGGGCCGATGAACGTCAACGCGAGCGGCTACGTCTCCGGCTTCTCCGACGCCGGAGCGACGTTCGAGTCCGCCATCGGCAACGGTTCGTCCGACACCGGCTCCTGACACGGACGCGCGCCCAGGTCGCCGGCCTGGAGGCCCGTCCCACCACCGCGGACCGCTCCGGCCGGGCGGTCGACGGTCCGGGGGCCCGCCTCGCCACACCGGCGTCGGCCTGCTCCGGGCGCGACGCGCCCGGATTGATTTCGCCGTGTGACGCGGGTAGTCTCTACCGGGTGTGCGCCCTCGGGCGCGCCCGAAATCCCGGGTCACCCTCGTCGACCTCGACGAGACCGTACCGGGTCATCCATCCCACGACCTCCCTCCGCCGTCAGGCGGTGATCAGCGTGGGATGAGGAAGCCGACGGAAGGCGTCGGCCAGAGCACGAGCGAAGAACCAGGAGAACAGTTGCCTACCATCCAGCAGCTCGTTCGCAAGGGTCGTACGCCCAAGGTCGTCAAGACCAAGGCGCCGGCACTGAAGGCGAACCCCCAGCAGCGTGGTGTCTGCACCCGCGTCTACACCACCACCCCCAAGAAGCCGAACTCGGCCCTGCGCAAGGTCGCTCGTGTGAAGCTCTCGAACGGCACCGAGGTCACGGCCTACATCCCCGGTGAGGGCCACAACCTGCAGGAGCACTCGATGGTGCTCGTCCGCGGCGGTCGCGTGAAGGACCTCCCCGGTGTGCGCTACAAGATCATCCGCGGTGCCCTGGACACCCAGGCCGTCAAGAACCGTAAGCAGGCCCGCAGCCGCTACGGCGCGAAGAAGGGTTGAGATAGATGCCTCGTAAGGGTCCCGCCCCGAAGCGTCCCGTCGTCGCCGACCCGGTGTACGGCGCGCCGATCGTCTCGCAGCTCGTCAACAAGATCCTCCTGGACGGCAAGAAGGGCCTCGCCGAGCGCATCGTCTACGATGCACTCGAGGGCGTCTCCGCCAAGAACCAGCAGGACGCCGTCGCGACGCTGAAGAAGGCGCTCGACAACGTCCGTCCGACCCTCGAGGTCCGCAGCCGCCGCGTCGGTGGCTCGACCTACCAGGTCCCGGTCGAGGTCAAGCCGCACCGCGCGAACACCCTCGCGCTCCGCTGGCTCACCTCGTACGCCAAGGCCCGTCGCGAGAAGACGATGACCGAGCGTCTCATGAACGAGATCCTCGACGCGTCGAACGGTCTCGGTGCCGCGGTCAAGCGCCGTGAGGACACCCACAAGATGGCCGAGTCGAACAAGGCCTTCGCCCACTACCGCTGGTAATCCCGGCTCGGTAGTCCCGGCTCCGATCGGGCGTCGGTGGTCACGCACCGCCGACGCCCGCCCGGGCGCCAACCTCTCCTACAACTCTTCCGGAGGAACCTGTGGCACAGGACGTGCTCACCGACCTGAACAAGGTCCGCAACATCGGCATCATGGCGCACATCGATGCCGGCAAGACCACGACGACCGAGCGCATCCTGTTCTACACGGGCATCACGCACAAGATCGGTGAGGTCCACGACGGCGCTGCCACGATGGACTGGATGGCGCAGGAGCAGGAGCGCGGCATCACGATCACGTCGGCCGCGACGACCTGCTTCTGGGACAACAACCAGATCAACATCATCGACACCCCCGGTCACGTGGACTTCACGGTCGAGGTGGAGCGTTCGCTCCGCGTCCTCGACGGTGCCGTCGCCGTCTTCGACGGCAAGGAGGGCGTCGAGCCCCAGTCCGAGACCGTGTGGCGTCAGGCGGACAAGTACGACGTCCCCCGCATCTGCTTCGTCAACAAGATGGACAAGCTCGGCGCGGACTTCTACTTCACCGTCGACACGATCATCAACCGCCTGGGTGCGGAGCCGCTCGTGCTCCAGCTCCCGATCGGTGCCGAGAACGACTTCGTCGGCGTCATCGACCTCATCGAGATGCACGCCAAGGTCTGGCCCGGCGACGCCAAGGGTGACGTGACCATGGGCGCCCAGTACGAGGTCCAGGAGATCCCGGCTGACCTCAAGGACCGTGCCGAGGAGTACCGCGCGAAGCTGATCGAGCGCGTCGCCGAGACCGATGACGCCCTGCTCGAGAAGTTCTTCGGCGGCGAGGAGCTGACCAAGGACGAGATCAAGGGCGCGATCCGCAAGCTCACGATCGCCTCCGAGGTCTACCCGGTCCTGTGCGGCTCGGCCTTCAAGAACCGCGGCGTCCAGCCGATGCTCGACGCGGTCATCGACTACCTCCCGTCCCCGCTCGACGTGCCGCCGATGATCGGCCACGACGTCAAGGACGAGGAGAAGGAGATCATCCGCAAGCCCGACGCCACCGAGCCGTTCTCGGCCCTGGCGTTCAAGGTCGCGGTGCACCCCTTCTTCGGTCGTCTGACCTACGTCCGCGTGTACTCCGGCTCGATCGAGTCCGGTGCCCAGGTCATCAACTCGACCAAGGGCAAGAAGGAGCGCATCGGCAAGATCTTCCAGATGCACTCCAACAAGGAGAACCCGGTCGACAACGTGACCGCGGGCCACATCTACGCGGTGATCGGCCTCAAGGACACCACCACCGGTGACACGCTCTGCGACCCGACCGACCAGGTCGTCCTCGAGTCGATGACGTTCCCGGAGCCGGTGATCGAGGTCGCCATCGAGCCGAACACGAAGGCCGACCAGGAGAAGCTCTCCACGGCCATCCAGAAGCTCGCGGAAGAGGACCCGACGTTCCGCGTCGAGCTCAACGCCGAGACCGGTCAGACGACGATCAAGGGCATGGGCGAGCTCCACCTCGACATCCTCGTCGACCGCATGAAGCGCGAGTTCAAGGTCGAGGCGTCGGTCGGCAAGCCGCAGGTGGCCTACCGCGAGACCCTGACCAAGGTCGTCGAGCGCTACGACTACACGCACAAGAAGCAGACCGGTGGTTCCGGCCAGTTCGCGAAGGTGCAGATCGCCCTCGAGCCGATGGAAGTCACGGCCGAGAAGGTCTACGAGTTCGAGAACGCCGTCACCGGTGGTCGCGTCCCGCGTGAGTACATCCCGTCGGTCGACGCCGGTATCCAGGACGCCATGCAGGTCGGCATCCTCGCCGGGTACCCGACCGTCGGTGTGAAGGCCATCCTCAAGGACGGCGCGGCGCACGACGTCGACTCGTCCGAGATGGCGTTCAAGATCGCCGGTTCCATCGCCTACAAGGAGGCCGCCCGCAAGGCCGGCCCCGCCATCCTCGAGCCGATCATGGCCGTCGAGGTCCGTACTCCTGAGGAGTACATGGGCGACGTCATCGGTGACCTGAACTCCCGTCGTGGCCAGATCGCCTCGATGGAGGACGCCTCGGGCGTCAAGGTGGTCCGCGCGAGCGTTCCGCTGTCCGAGATGTTCGGCTACGTCGGGGACCTCCGGTCCAAGACCTCTGGTCGTGCGGTCTACTCGATGACCTTCGAGACCTACAGCCAGGTCCCGGCCAAGGTCGCCGAGGAGATCATCGCGAAGAACAGCGGAGAGTAACGCTCCGGCGTTCTCTCCACAGGCGAGGGTGCCCGGCGACGGGCCCCTCGTCACCAAGTACAGTTAGACACACACCCTGCACGCCAACGGTTCACCGAACCGGGGGCATGCTCTCCGAGTCCTGAGGAGGACCCACAGTGGCCAAGGCCAAGTTCGAGCGGACCAAGCCGCACGTCAACATCGGAACCATCGGTCACGTCGACCACGGCAAGACCACGCTCACGGCGGCGATCACCAAGGTTCTGCACGACCAGTACCCGGACCTCAACGAGGCCCGTGACTTCGCTCAGATCGACAGCGCTCCCGAGGAGCGCGACCGCGGCATCACGATCAACATCTCGCACGTCGAGTACCAGACCGACAAGCGCCACTACGCGCACGTCGACGCTCCGGGTCACGCCGACTACGTCAAGAACATGATCACCGGTGCGGCGCAGATGGACGGCGCGATCCTCGTGGTCGCCGCCACCGACGGCCCGATGCCCCAGACGCGTGAGCACGTGCTGCTCGCCCGCCAGGTCGGCGTCCCCTACATCGTCGTCGCGCTGAACAAGTCCGACATGGTGGACGACGAGGAGATCCTGGAGCTCGTCGAGCTCGAGGTCCGTGAGCTCCTCGGCTCGCAGGAGTTCGACGAGGACGCCCCCGTCGTGCAGGTCTCGGCGCTCAAGGCGCTCGAGGGCGACGAGAAGTGGGTCAAGTCCGTCCAGGACCTGATGTCCGCCGTCGACGAGAACGTCCCGGACCCGGTGCGCGCCACCGACCAGCCGTTCCTCATGCCGATCGAGGACGTCTTCACGATCACCGGTCGTGGCACCGTCGTCACCGGTCGTGTCGAGCGTGGCACGCTGGACCTCAACTCCGAGGTCGAGATCGTCGGCATCCGCCCGACGCAGAAGACCACGGTCACGGGCATCGAGATGTTCCGCAAGCTGCTGGACAAGGCTGAGGCGGGCGACAACACCGGTCTCCTCATCCGTGGCCTCAAGCGCGAGGACGTCGAGCGCGGCCAGGTCGTCGTGAAGCCGGGTTCGGTCACGCCGCACACCGAGTTCAAGGCGAACGCGTACATCCTGACCAAGGAAGAGGGCGGTCGTCACAACCCGTTCTACGCGAACTACCGTCCGCAGTTCTACTTCCGCACCACGGACGTCACCGGCGTCATCACGCTGCCCGAGGGCACCGAGATGGTCATGCCCGGCGACACCGTCGCCATGTCGGTCGAGCTGATCCAGCCGATCGCCATGGAGGCCGGCCTCCGCTTCGCCATCCGTGAGGGTGGCCGCACGGTCGGCGCCGGTACGGTCGAGGAGATTGTCAAGTAACTCCCGGTTCTCCGGAAGACACTGCGTCAGCGGGGTCGGGCCTTCGGGCCCGGCCCCGCTTCGTCGTTCCCGGCGTGGCCCCGGTCCGCTCCTCCGGCGCGGCCTCGGATCGTCTCCCGGTGACCGGTCCCAGGCAGTGACGGGCAACATCGTCCGGGTGACCCGTCTCCGCCGCTCCGCGACCAACGGTCGTGGGTACCACCGTGTCCGCAGCGGCAAGGGCTTCTCGTACCGCGACCCGGACGGCGCGACGGTGACCGACAAGGACGTCCGCAAGCGCCTGGACGAACTCGTCATCCCGCCGGCGTGGGACGACGTCTGGATCTCGCCGTACGACAACGGGCACATCCTGGCGACGGGGATCGACGGGGCCGGCCGGCGGCAGTACATGTACCACCCGGGCTGGCGTGAGCGGATGGACCGGATCAAGTACGATCGCGCGCTCGCACTCGCCGAGTCGCTGCCGTCCGCCCGTCGGATGGTGACACAGGACCTCCGACGGCCTGAGCCCGATCGGCGACGTGCTCTCGCCGCGGCCTTCCGGATGCTCGACCAGGGTTCGCTCCGTGTCGGGTCCGAGCGCTACGCGACCGAGCACGGCAGCCGCGGCCTGTCGACGCTGCTCTGCGCGCACGCCCACGTGTCCGGCGACGACATCGAGCTCGACTTCCCGGGCAAGAGCGGGCAGGAGTGGTCGTCCACCATCCACGACCACGACCTGGCGCGGGTCATCGCCGGGATGAAGCGACGTGGCCCGACCGCCCGACTGCTGTCGTTCCGTGCCGAACGCGGTGCCGACTGGGAGCCCCTCGCGGCGGAGGACATCAACGAGTACGTGAAGGAGCGCGCCGGCGACGAGTTCACCGCGAAGGACTTCCGGACCCTGCACGGCACCGTGGCCGCCGCGGTCGACCTGGCACGCACCGGCCCGCAGCCGAGCGAGGCGAAGCGCAAGAAGGCCGTCTCGCACGCCGTCAAGGCCGCCAGCGAGGAGCTCGGCAACACCCCGACGGTGTGCCGGCAGAGCTACATCGACCCGCGGCTGCTCGACGCCTACCAGCACGGCGAGACCATCGACCCCGAGCGCCTGCACGCGGCCGAGTCCGAGGTACGCGCCCTGCTCTACCGACAGTGACGGACGGGGGCGGTTCATGACGTACGGTTGGACACCGTGCCCGACCTCCCCCACCCGGGCACGGAAGGACCCCTCCCAGTCGTGACCGACGAGTGCATCCACGGTTTCCCCACCGAACTCTGCGACATCTGCTCCCCCCGACAGGCCGAGGTGCCTGCCGTCCCCACCACACCGACCCCCCGTCGGACCCGCATCACCACCGACCTCCGCTCCACCCCGGCTCCCGCGCGCGGCTCCTCGTCGCTCCGCTCGCCGGCCGCTCCCGAACTGCCCGAGCCCCGTGTCTTCGCGTCGCTCCGGGCACACCACGCCACCCACGTCGACAACCTGCCGTCGATCGTCGCCGAGGGTGCGATCCTCGCCGCCGACACGGCCACCCCGGCCGTCGACGTCAGCTCCGCCGAGACGCGTGCCGCGCGCGCCGAGGCGACTGCGCCGGACGGTGGCCCGGTGTCCGGTCACGTCTCGTTCACGCTCTCGCCCGACGCCACGCGCTGGGACGAACTCCGGCGCGGGGCCGAGGGCTCCCGTTGGTCGGACGCCGCCCGTCGCACGCGTGCCACGGAGTACGTCGTCCTCGTCGTGCCGGTGTCCGCCTTCGGTGCATCGGTGATCGTCGCCGACCAGGACGCCGAGGCCGACGACGTGCGCTTCGCGGTCGGACCCGAGGCGGCGACGAACCTGATCCGCCGCACGGACTTCACCGACCCGGAGATGCACGGTCTCGAGCTGCTCGCCGGGCCCCGCGTGCCGTTCTCGTCGGTCGCCGTCATCGGCGTGCCGAACGACCGCGTCCGGCAGCAGGTCAAGTCCCTGCTCGCCGAGCACCGCGTCACCGGCCCGCGCGTCGCGGTGTTCCCGCCGTGGTTCGTCCCGCCGGTGTCCGAGGAGTCCTGACCGCAGACCCAGGACCAGTGCACCGTCGTGCCCGCTCGGCCTGTCCGAGCGGGGCCCCCCCCG